>CAIMXN010000292.1 GCA_903845455.1 uncultured beta proteobacterium
ACCAAAAAAACGTCAAACTTCTTAAGCTATATGCTGACAAAATTCATCAACATGATCCAGAATCGGAATATTTTGTAGATGAAGTATAAGTAAACTTGTGTATAGTCATTTACGATATTTGCAGGGGTTGAAACTACTTTAATTCAAGGGGTTAAAAATGAAGTTGGTACGTTATGGTAAACAAGGAAAAGAAAAGCCTGGCTTAATCGATGGTAATGGCCAACTACGGGATTTATCTAAAAAGATTGCCGATATTAATCCTGAGCAATTAGACAAAACTTCACTGGCTAAGCTTGCGAAGTTAAAGCCTACATCCCTACCTTTGGTAAAAGGTAAGCAACGTTTTGGGGTGCCAGTAAATGGTGTTGGTAAATTTATTGCGATTGGATTGAATTACACCGATCATGCGATTGAGGCCAATATGTCAATACCAGCAGAGCCGATCATTTTCTTTAAAGCGAACTCTAGCTTATGCGGTGCTAACGATAATGTGATTTCTCCTAAAGGCGCCCAAAAGCTCGATTGGGAGATAGAGCTTGGGGTGGTCATTGGTAAAAAAGCTCGCTACGTTAGTAAAAAAGCAGCTCTGCAATATGTTGCTGGATATTGTGTTGTAAACGATGTTTCAGAGCGGGAGTATCAGCTTGAACGGGGCGGCACTTGGGACAAAGGAAAAGGTTGCGATACTTTTGGGCCCGTGGGCCCATGGCTGGTAACGGTTGATGAAGTGAAGAATTCGCAGAGTCTAGGAATGTGGCTTGATGTCAATGGCTCACCAAGACAACGTGGCAACACCAAAACGATGATTTTTGATGTAGCAACTATCGTTAGCTATGTCAGTGAATTTATGACTTTAATGCCTGGAGATATTATTGCCACAGGCACCCCTCCTGGGGTTGGGATGGGGATGAAACCAAAACCACAATATTTAAAAGTTGGCGATACGGTTTCTTGCGGTATCGAAGGTTTGGGTACTCAACTACAAAAGGTGGTGGCCTTTAAAAAGTAATTCTGAGCATTAGGGAATACCCGATTAAGGGCTCATTTTTCGGGTTTCTACTGTATAAAGAATATGCGCAGTAAATCAAATAAAAAACAGGCAGGAGATACTAAATTGAATTATTTACTAAAAAAATTGGCTTTGGTTGGCACCTTGTTGTTAGGCGCCTCATTTCAGGTGAATGCCGCAGATCCTATATTGGTTGGGGTTGCAATTACGCAATCTCCCCCTGGTTCGGTAGTACAAGGCGCCCAAATTAAAGATGCCCTCGAGATCTACCGTGACATCGTCAATACTAAGGGTGGGGTGCTAGGTCGCCAAATTCAATTAGTTTTTGAAGATAGTCAAGGCTTGCCAGAAAAAGGGCGTTCAGCAGTTGAGAAGCTCATCACAAAAGATAAGGTGGTTGCGATTGCAGGCTCACACCAAAGTTCAGTTTGTTTAAGTGAAATTGAAGTTGCACACCGCTATCAAATTCCTTATGTAAATACCAACTGCTGGGCTGACTCAGTTCGTGAGAAAGGCTATCCAGAAGTATTTAATACCTCTCCATATAATTCAGTAGTTGCGAAATCAATGGCCGATACTTTGAAAGCTATGAAAGTGAAGCGCGTAGTCGCATTTGCTGAAAATACCGATTACGGTATCGGTTTGGCAAAAGGGCTGGGTACAGCACTGAAGGCTGTAGCGCCAAATGTCGACTATAAATTTGAAACCTTGGACCGCAGTAGTAAAGACTTTACACCGGCCATCTTGACCTTGAAAGCCAACCCGCCTGATGTCGTTGTTTTGACAATGTTGCCGCCAGGTGCTTATATAGCGCTTAATCAGTTGTATGAACAGGGTGTTGCTCCTACGGCAAAAACCATTGTCTATGACGGCGCTGGCATGGCTGACTACCCAGATTTTTGGCAGAACGTGAAAGAGGCTGGCAAGTATCTGATGACAATTGGTATGTATCACCCAGAAATGAATCAAACAGATTTATCACGTCAAATTGCAGTAGCTTACAAACGCAAAACTGGTAATGATCCAAACAGATTGATTTTCCAAGCAGTGGATTCATTAGTGGTTGTGGTGGATTCCATTAGGCAGGCAAAGAGCACTGATCCCGCAAAAATGCTGGCAGTAATGGGAACCGGTAAGTTTGAGGGTGCTCGTGGCACGATGACTTTTGATTCGAATCAGGGCGTCACTTATCACCAGTGGGTCAATATTCCTTATGTCAACTATCAATTAACCGCTGTGAATCAGGCTGTAGGCAATACAACTCTCTTGCAGGGTCCTGGCATGCCATTGAATATTGGTAAATTACAGTATCCAAAGTAAGCTCACATTATTAACATTGTTTTTATAGATATCTTCTGCCTGCAGTACTGAGGCAGAAGAATTTTTTATGTCATTATTTTTCGATTTAACAATTAATGGGCTCATGATGGGTCTGTTCTACGCGCTCATGGCCGTAGGCTTGTCAATGATTTTTGGCATTCTGCGTATTGTTAATTTTGCCCATGGTGAATTTTTCATGGTGGGTGCTTATGCATATGCTTTGACGGCTATGAAGTTAGGAATCAATCCTTGGATCGCTCTGCTCCTTGCAGCGGTAGGGGGCGCATTCCTGGGGGTAATTATTGAGAAATTATTAATGCGCCCACTGTATCAAGGCTATGCAAGTTGGTCGATCGTCAAAGATGAATATGCGGTCGTTGTGACATTTGCCTTATCGCTATTTTTAATTCACTTTGTCGATAAAGTGATTGGTCCATCGCCATTTATGGGACCAAGCTTGGTGAGTACCCAGCGGATTGCAATCGGACCCATTATGTTGAACGGCCAGAAAATTATTGCTGCTGGTATTTCCATCTTCTTGTTATGTGGCTTGGCCCTCTTTATTAAAAAATCACTTTGGGGAAGACAAATTCAGGCGGTCGCACAAAATCGATTTGGCTCTTCTTTGGCTGGTATCGATCCAGTAAAGACAACCAGTATTATCTTTGCAATCTCTGGGATGTTAGCTGCGCTTTCAGGTGCTTTAATGGCGCCGCTCATGAATCCCGCGCCAGATATTGGATCATTCCCTGCGATCAAATCATTCATTATTGTGGTGCTGGGTGGTATAGGGTCTATTTGGGGCAGTATGTTTGCAGCCTTATTGCTTGGTATTTCTGAATCTTTCTTTGCTGTTTATATTTCTTATGACTACCGCGATGCCTTTGGATTATTTTTATTAGTTGCGGTTTTAATCTTTAGACCTCAGGGATTGGCTGGACAAAAAGGGCGCAGTGCATGAGTCACATTAGTAATTTATGGTCTCATAAGTTAGCGCGTGATCTTAAGTGCTTACTCATACTGTGTGCACTGATGTGTTTTGTGCCTTTACTGGACTTGACGCCCTACACCTTAGGGATCTTGATCATTGGTTTTTACTTTGCCTTGATTGCCTTGGCGTGGAATTTATTGGCTGGTTTTACTGGTCAATTTTCAATGGCACCTGCTGCCTTTGCCATGATTGGTGGCTATATTACTGCGCTACTTCATTTTCATCTTGGCCTTTCACTTTGGTGGGGCATCCCCGCTGCTGTAGTTGGTTCAGCAGTGCTCGGCTTTTTCCTGGGTGCTACGGTATTGCACTTGAAGGGCCCCTACCTTTCTTTAACTACCTTGGCATTTGCTGAGATTGCCCGCGTTTTTATTGGAAATTCACATGAATTCACAAGGGGAGACCAGGGCCTGAACCTACCTACTTTAATGGATGATCGCTTAGCCTATTACTACTTTTTCTTAATGTTAGTAGCCATAGTTGGAGGATTAATATTCTTGCTCATGCGCAGCAAATATGGTGGTTATTTATTAGCCATTCGTGATGATGCTGAAGCGGCAGAAAGCAGGGGAATACCGGTAGTGCATTTTAAGTTACTTGCCTTCACTATTTCTAGTGCGATTTGTGGTTTTGCCGGATGTATGTATGGCACCTTTAGTCAATTGGTTAGCCCTGAGATGGGGCTGATTCAGCAAACTGGCTTGGTTATCTCCATGGTCGTTATTGGTGGGATTGGCTCTTTGACTGGCCCGGTTTTTGGGGCTTTGCTTATTTACTTAAGTTCAGAATGGCTTAGAGAAATTGGCAATATTCAGATGATTGTGTTTGCCCTATTGGTGATTATTTTTGCGCGCTTTTTTAGAACTGGCTTATGGGGAATTTTCCTGAGTTGGTATGCCCGATTAAAAATAAGTAAAAAGAATTAAGATGAAAACAGCGCCTTTATTGCGTATTGATGCAATCTCAAAGCGGTTTGGCGGCAATCAAGCTGTTGACCACGTTTCCTTTGATGTCCAAAAAGGAATTATTTTGGGTTTAATTGGACCGAATGGCTCAGGTAAGACGACGGTATTAAATATGCTATCAGGTGAGTTGTTTCCTGATGAGGGGGTTACCTATCTCGAGGGCCGTCCCATTACCCGCTTGTCACCGTCGCAATTAGCTCATTTGGGCGTGATTCGAATGTTTCAGATGACCCGAGTATTTAGTCGCTTATCTGCATTTGATAATTTATTGATTGCAGGACGGGCCATGGGCTTAACTGCGGCAGTGGCGTTAGCGCGCGCACAAAGCCTCATTGAGGAATTAACGCTTGAACATGTGCAATATTTAGATGCCGGTCATCTTTCTGGCGGCCAGAAAAAATTACTAGAGTTTGGCATGTGCTTTATGTGTCCTCCAAAAATTGCTTTATTAGACGAACCTTTTGCTGCCGTACATCCAGTCATGCGAAAAACGATGTCAAGGTTCATTCAATCACGTAATCAAAGTGGGCAAACATTCTTGTTGGTTAGTCACGATATGCCGATCGTCAAAAGTTTATGTCATGAATCCATTTGCATGAATACTGGAAAAGTTATTTCTCAAGGTCCTACCCGCGCCGTACTTGAGGATCCAAATGTGATTGAAGCCTATTTAGGCGGTGACCATGAGTGAGTATTTATTAGAATTGAATGCTGTAACGGCAGGCTATGCTAAAGATATTGATGTATTGCGAGATGTTTCTTTACATGTGAAGGCTGGAGAAATTAGTGGATTAATTGGCCTGAATGGTGCTGGTAAATCAACTTTAGTAAAAACGATTTGTGGTTTTCTACATCCTAAGGCAGGTAATATTTATTATGAAGATAAAAATATTAATAATCTTGAACCGCATCACTTAATTGACCTCGGAATTTGTTGTATCCCACAAGAGTCAAGCTTATTTCCTTTTTTGACTGTAAAAGAAAATCTCTTACTACCAATCCAGTCACGGATGTCTGTATTTTCAGAGGTTTGGAAATCACGCTATGAAGAAGTCATTGAATTATTTCCTGCACTCAAAGACAAGTTAGGGCAGGCTGCTGGTGAGCTATCTGGGGGCCAGCAAAAACAACTGGAGTTTGCTAAAGCTTGGATTTTGCAGCCTAAATTATGTTTAGTCGATGAGCCTAGTATCGGCTTATCCCCCAAAGTCGCTGAGGAAGTTTTTGTTTGGCTCAATCGCTTTACTGAAAGAGGTATTGGAGTCTTATTAATTGATCACAATGTGCGGCGTGTAGTACGGATGTCTCAAACTATCTTTGTATTAAGTTTGGGAGCCATTACCGCTTCGGGTGATCAAGCTAAATTTGCTGGCGACTTGCATGCACAGGTTAAAGAGTGGCTAGGTCTTAACTTTTAGTCGGCTTTTATCAGTACATGTTTGGCCCGTAAAAAGTAGATAAAGTCATAAAGGAGCACTATGTCAGAAGCCAATATTACTTTCAATAGTTTTGAGTTACCGATAGGTCGCACCATCAATGCTGGCAATATTAGCGCTCAAGAACAGGGGATGCGAATTGATCTAGCAGCGGCATATCGCCTATGTGCACTATTTGGCTGGGATGACTTAATCTACAGTCATATCTCTGTACGTATTCCGGGACCAGAACACCATTTTCTGATCAATCCGCTTGGCCTGGGTTTTGATGAGATCACCGCGTCGAACCTGGTAAAGATTGATCTGGAGGGTAATGTGATTGGTGAAAGCATCTATCAACCTAATGCTCCAGGTTTTGTCATTCATGGGGGCATCCATATGGCACGGGAAGATGCTGGTGCCATCCTACATCTTCATACAGAGGCAGGCATAGCGCTTTCCATGTGTCAAGATGGGCTACTCCCACTAAGTCAGCATGCAATGCGTTTTTATGGGCGTATTGGTTACCATGATTATGAAGGTATCGCCCTATCAATGGAAGAGCGCAGCAGAATTATTGCTAATTTGGGACAGAATGCAGCGCTGATCTTTCGCAATCATGGCACGTTGACCATCGGTAAGACTATTGGCCATGCTTTTGTCGAGATGTTTTATCTAGAAAAAGCGGCACGCAGCCAGCTGCTGGCTCAGGCGAGCGGGCAGCAATTGTCAATCCCCCGAGCTGAAATTTCTGCTCTGACAAATTCACAATGGGTTAACGATATTCAGAGCCCCTTATCACGTGAGTGGCCTTCATTACTGCGCAGATTAGATCGGTTAGACCCTTCATATCGCTACTAGAAAAAGATTAGCTTGTCACTATATGATTAGCTAGTATAAATACCAAGACTACACAAACCATGCTAACCATGGCGGGAACTTATACGGCTTATAAATCTGATGTCCTTTATATCGATGCCTTAGCGGGAGCTAGGTATATCAGCTCTACTTCCTCCATCAACGCTACAGCAAGAGTGACCAACAGTCCTTTCACCTTTTCTGCTTCAGGTAACCAAAGTTTCGTCAATCAAACTACAGACCCTTTGATTGGCTTTAAGGGGCGAGCACGCATTGCAGACACCTCGTGGTTTATTCCCTTTTATGCTGATATAGGCAAAGGACCAGGGGCAAACAATACTATATGGCAAACTCTTTTAGGTGTTGGAAATGCCTACGCCTGGGGTGACATTACATTGGCTTATCGTGCCATGTATTTTGATCTAGATTCTCGTGTTGCTAGGACCAAATTCCTAAATGCAGGGCCTCAACTTGCAGCAACTTTAAATTTTTAAGTCCCATTACTATGGTGAATTAAATATATCGCACTAAGTAAAAATATTCCAAGAGACAAAAAACATGAGTAATGCATACGCTAAAAAACTATTCACTTCAGCTGCAATTTTTAATTTTTTAGTCGCATTTGGTTTCTTGGCTCAAATTCCACCTCTTGGGGTAATACTAGCCATCGATTCCTATCCACCTACAGCAAATGCTTTTTTGCAAATTACGTTTCTGATAGTTGTGCTGTGTGGCTGGGCTTATTTGAAAGTGGCAAATGATCCAATCAAATATCAGCCCTACATTACTCTCGGTATATTGATCAAAGCAATATTTGTTGTCGTCATTTTTGCGTATTTTTTGATGGGGAAGATTACATGGATTCTCCCATTTTTGGTATCAACTGATGCAGTGTGGATTGTGCTATTTTATCGCTTTGAAAAAAGTCATAAGTCAGTGTAATTATTTCCCGCAGTTGGAATTTAGACTGCAGTTGCTAAGTATTTTGGGTTCAATAAGAAATATTAAAAGCTTGCAGCCAACCCAATGGATGTGCCACGTATGTTTAACCCAAATTGGTAGCGAAACACCAATCGAATCCTGCTGAAAATTGGATCCGATGCGCTCCGGTCAAGTTCGATACCAGTACCTATCGATGACAGCGTGACAAAGCCAAGTGTTCCACGCAAATCCCCTAAGAATTGTGTGTTGGCAACCTCAAAGACTGCTCTCAGCGGTCTATCTAGAGCCATAAAAGGTGTGGGAATTCTGCTGCGCGCCCACAGGGATACGCTTTGTGAGTCTGCTGATCCTTGTACTGCTGTAGAGCTGTCAAAGGTTTGAATAGCAATATTGGTGTAACGAAGTTCAATATCAATTTCTTGATCGGGCTTATAGTTTTCATAGTCAAGCATGACTGATCCTCCTAGTCCATAGGAGTTCATGCGGCCACTATTAATAAACTGTAAATTAACGTCACGATTATTATTGATATAGCGTGTAGCAACGGAAGCGTCACTTTCTAAATGTCCAAGCATGAAGTTGGCTATAGGCCTAAATCGCAGTTGGTCTGTGATAGGAAAATCCCAGCCGATACCGCCAGTTCCTGTGATGCTATTCCAATACATGGGGATATTCACAGTGCTACTACCAATCCCATCGGTAAAGGTTGGGTTATAGCGATTTAACGCTAGCGTTCCCTCTAGGTAGAGTGGAAAGTTAGCACTTATACGATCACCGCCACCTAGCGATGTCATCTGCAAGTCGGCTCGATCACCGCTACCAGTATTAATTTTGAGATTGCCTGTTGTGACATCTGGGGTTAGGGAGTACCCAGTAATAGTCATTAAGGCATCAGCTCTTTTCTTCAGATAGTTAGTTCCCGCATCCTGAAGAGGTGTCTGAGCATGCACATATTGGGTAATACCTAATATGAGCGCAATATAAAGAAAGCGATGCTGATTTTGTAGACGCATGAAAAAGAATGTAAGAGCTTTTGGCCATAGGCTATTTTAAGATTGGCCTCAACTTCTAGTATACCTATGCCAGTAAATAGAGCTTGATGAGCTTATTTTTTCAATAAGGCTTGGGCATTTTGATATTTGATGTCCTCTTTGATTTGATTTGAAATATCCAATTTATCCAATGCTCTTAGTTGGGTATCAATGGGTACATAAGGATAGTCGCTACCAAACACTACTTGACTGCTTGGTATGAGCTTTAATAAGGCAGCCATACTAGAGGGATGTGTGGCATTAGCAGTGTCATAGTAAAGCCTTCTTAATTCAGCCTCTATGCCATTTGGAGCAAATTCAGTGGTTTTATCTTGGTGCCCATAGAAATAATCGATCCGACCGGCTAGCATCGGAATGGTTCCGCCCGCATGTGAAAATAACCACTTAATGTCGCGGTACTTCGCCAATGTGCCCTTAAGTAAAAGACTCACAACTGCTCTTGTTGTGTCATGAGGCACCTCTAATGTGGGGGTGATAGCGCCTACGTTTAGTCTGCCGCAACATGCCGCAGCAAGGGGGTGGAAATAGACTACAGCTTTACGACGATTCAACTCTTTAAAGACCGGATCAAAAACAGGATCTCCTGGCCATTTATCACCATAATTTGTTTGTAGTCCAATGCCGTCAGCGTTTAGCATATCTAGTACGTAACTGATTTCCTTCAATGAACTTTCTGTGTCGACCATTGGGAGTGCGCCAAATAAACCAAAGCGATCAGGATATTTTTTAACCATATCCGCGCCGTAATCATTACAGTTTCTGGCGAGTTGGATGACTTCAGCAGGCGGTAGATCAAACCAGAGGCCCGGGGTAGAAGCCAAAGAAAGAATCGACTTTTTGACACCCGCTTGATCCATGAGCGCAAGAGATTTTTCTGGTGACCAAATTGCTTGATCTCCAACCAGGGGAGTTTTTCGCTGTGCAGCCCAGTTCATCCATGCATTTTGATACTCGGGTGGAAAGAAATGATGATGAGTATCAATGACCTTTGAAGCATTATTTTTTGGAGTTTGTGCTACCGATGGAAGTGTTAAGCAGCCCGATAGAGCGCCAACTTTCACTAGATGCTTCAAAAAGCCTCGACGTGATTGGCAATCACAATTTGCGAATAAGGCTCGAAATTGATGGTCTTTCATGATGTCCCCTCCGAAAAAAATCTAGCAAGCTTCAATAGGTTTTTACTAAACCTACTCAAGCTTAATTTTGGCTGTTTTTATGATTTCCTCGTACTTACGAGTTTCATTTTTTAAAAATAACGGAAATTTGTCAGGTCCAATATCCATCTCTTCAAACCCTTGTGCCGAAAATTGCGCCTTGATATCTGGTATTTGTAATATTTTATTGATCGATTTATGAAGTTGCTCAACAATGAATTGCGGCGTACCTTTGGGATAAAAAAATCCAAACCATGAGCTAGCTTCATAATTTGGTATGCCACTTTCTGAGAATGTTGGCGTATTTGGTAGTAGTTTTGACCTCTTGGAGGAGGTGACCGCAATTGGATAAAGTTGCCCAGATTTTATAAATGGTAATGCAACTGCAAGACTTGAAAAAGTCATGTCCACTTGGCCGCCAATCGTATCGGTGATAGTTTGTGGCGCCCCTTTGTAAAGGATATGGGTGGTATTAATGCCTGCTCCTTGATTCATGAGTTCAGCAGCTAATTGGGCGATGCTGCCTTGCCCATATGAGGCGTAATTGAGTTTTCCAGGATTTGACTTAGCTAAGTCGACGAGCGTTTTTAGGGATCTTGCGGGTACTGATGGGTTGATAACCAGCACTTGTGGAAATGATGCAGCTAGACTTGCAGGAATAAAATCCCTTTCATTGTTGTATTCCACTTTGTACAGCAATGGGTTAACAACATAGGCAACCGAATGGGTAAATATCGTATATCCATCAGGAGGCGCTTTAGCAGCAAGGCTTTGAGCAATAACACCGTTCGCACCAACTACATTATCAACAACGACTGGTTGATTCCAAGCTTCGCTGAGTTTCTGGGCCAGAGTCCGTGCGAGAACGTCGGTCGGGCCTCCTACTGGAAAGGGAAAAATCAGTTTGATTGGTTTGCTTGGATAATTTTGGGCAACGCAAAGTGAGCTCAGACATAGAAGCGACACTGTCATCAGTAGCCGCACAAATTTGAGCATATTTTTTACCCTCTCACAGAGGTAAACGCAGCCGGAAGATGAAATTCTAAAAAACTAACCCCATCGCCTTCGGCAACTTTAAGCCCATGTCTATCACCCATTGGAAAGACGGTGGCATTACCCCGCTTAAGAATAAAATCTTGGTTGTTTACTGTGAAATTAGTTTTACCTGTCAATAAGATAAACATACTTTCTGCATTTGGATGCATGTGCATTCCAGTCACAGTGTCATGCTGATACACCACGATCATGGCATGTGCACGTTCTGACTTAGCATTTTCCTTGCCGACAAAATAGATTCTTTGCTTTTTTTGATCAGGAATTTCAACAACCGCTTGTTCATTCCGAGGTAAAACTTTTATCGTATCGGCAAACCCTGGATATTTTTGCCCCTGATAGTTTTCAGGCGGTGAAATAACGCTCAGCAGTTCGACTACGTTGTTGGACTGGTTTTCAATAGAAATCGGAGTATTTTCTTGAATGACGGCAAAGGTATCTTGCGGCATTCTTTGAGTGGCTGCAGTAGTCCCAATTTTTAGATCACCAGTTAGGGTATAAAAATATTGATCAGATCCAATTGGCACCGCTAGTGAAAGTTTGCTGTTGGGTTGCAGGACAAATAATTGAGCCATCATTAAATGAATTTCATGATTATTAATTTGCCCGCATTTAACACCTTGGGAAAATTCGGTGTAATTAAGATTCGAGAAGTTGACAACTTGACCCATTGATTTCTCCGGTTATTCTTGGGGGGGTTATGGCTATGTAATTTTAATTTACATGAAAAATAGCGATCCCGCACACATTTTTTTAAACAATTATTTAAGAAAATACATTACATTGGGTATATTGTTTTCATCAATCTACATTCCCAGCAAGTTTTCACTAAATGGATGATTTGGCATGAAAAAGTTCTTAAATTCTCAAATTTATCGGCCAATCGCGAGTTTCCTCATATTTCTTTTTTGTTATGCCTTGCCTAATCAATCATTTGCCATTGGAGGCGAGGAGAATTGGCCAAATAAACCTATTCGTATGATCGTTGGATTTGCAGCTGGTGGTGGCTCCGATTTGGTTGCTCGCTTAATGGCTAAAGAACTAGGTGATCAATTAGGTGTAAATGTGATTGTCGAGAATCGTCCAGGCGCAGGGGGCAATATTGCGACCGAAGCAGTATCAAAAGCCGGCCCTGATGGCTACACCATCCTTTTTATTACTAGTGCACATTCAAGTTCGGCGGCAATCAAAAAGACGCTGTCATTTAAGCCTGTAGAGGATTTAACTTGGATTAGCCTAGTTGCTACATATCCATTAGTGATTCTTTCAAGTGCCACTGGAGAATTTAAGTCATTTGAAGATTTTGTTAGTCGGGCAAAGGCGGCTCCAAATAAATATACTTTTTCGTCGTCCGGTGTTGGGACTGCTATGCATCTTGTTGGAGAATGGGTCATGTCTGAGGCGGGTATTCAAGTTACCCATGTTCCATTTAAAGGGGGATCTGCTCCTGTGACTGAGTTGGTGGCTGGCAGGGTAGATGTGATGGTCGATACAATGCCGCTGAGCGCTGGCATTATTAAAGATGGTAGAGCTAAAGGCTTGGCAGCAACTGCTCCAAAGAATGTAGTTTCCTCATTCAATATCCCAGCTGTCGCCAACTATTTGCCTGCAGTTGAATTTGAGTCTTGGCTAGGAATAGCAGGACCACCAAATTTGCCGGCTGATATCAAGAGCCGACTCAATAAAGAAATCAATTTTATAGTCAATAAACCAGACGTTAAAAAGCGTTTAATTGATTTTGGATGCAAGCCTTATGCAAATTCTCCAGAGGAATTTAAATCTCTCGTCGTAAATGATATTGCCTTGTTTAAGAAGGTCATTACAAAGGCAAATATTTCTGAAAATTAGTTTTCCCATATTGCATGGGGACTATTTTTTAGGCTTAATGAAACTGTGATCAATCTTAATACCGAATGAATACAAAGTCATGACAAATAAAAACCCTGCGCAATCGATTTCATTTAGCCACTTAGGTATATTTGCACTAGATGTTAATCGATTGGCGGACTTCTATAAAAATGTACTCTTATTTTTTCAAACTGATAGCGGTAAGCTTGGTAATGCTGATTTGATTTTTTTAAGCCGAGATCCAAGAGAGCATCATCAGATTGTTTTGGTTTCAGGTCGACCAAAAGATTTAGAGTTTTCGCTGATCAATCAAATTTCATTTCGGGTTCCAGATTTAATGGGTTTACGTAACTTTTATCATCGACTTGAGAAGGTTGAGGAAGTTAGTGACTTACAGGCAGTGACACACGGCAATGCGATTTCTATCTATTTTCGCGACCCTGAAAAAAACCGTGTAGAAATATTTATAGATACCCCATGGTATTGCGAGCAGCCACTACGAGAGTTGATAGATCTAAATGAGTCTGAGAAAAGTATTATGGAAGTGGCTAAAAAAATTGCAGAGGGGAGTCCTGGATTTTGTTTGCGAAAAGATTGGATTAAAAAAATGTCTAGGTTAATGGGATACGAAGAAGATTAAAAATATGAAGACAATTTTTCAGAAATGTGTCATGTTGTTAGTCACTCTTTCTATATATCTTTTCGGGTGTAGTCATATTGCTCAAGCAGCCCCTGGGGTATATCCAGATAGGCCAATTAAATTATTGTTAGGATTCCCTCCTGGTGGAGGGTCTGACATCATCGCGCGTTTGATCGCCAAGTCCTTGGGTGATCGGCTGGGTGTTCCTGTGGTGGTTGATAATCGCCCTGGAGCGGGTGGCAATATAGCTGCAGAAATAGCCTCTAAAGCTAGCCCAGATGGTTATACCTTGTTGTTTTTAGCTAGCGCACATGCTACCAATGCAGCCATTAAGAAATCACAATCATTTGATCCAATCAATGATTTTTCATGGATTGGGCTAGTGACTACTTACCCCTTGGCAATGTCAGTGGCACCTAATTCTGAATTTAAAAATTTTGCCGATTTTATTAAGTTGGCTAAAGTGAATCCAGATAAATATAGCTACTCTTCTGTAGGTGTTGGTAGTGCCATGCATCTAGTGGGTGAATGGATGTTCTCCGAATTAGGGTTGATCGTGAAACATATCCCATTTAAGGGTGGCACAGCACCATATACAGAGCTGGCCGCCGGCAGAGTGGACCTCATGATTGACACGATGACTTATAGTTTGGCCTTACTGAAGGATTTTCAGGTGCGTATTATTGCTACTTCGGCCCCAAAAGGTCGTAGTCCATTAGCGGGGGTGCCGACCGTAAGCGAATTTGCTGCTAAGGTAGTGTATGAATCATGGCTTGGTGTTTCTGGGCCACCGGGAATGTCAAAAAATATAGTTGATAGTCTTAATGCAGAATTAAAAGAGGTTGTGAATTCGCCTGAAGTGAAGCAAAAGCTGATTGAATTTGGTGGAACCCCTCAGCTTGTTTCTCCTGCTCAATTTAGGAGTAGGGTAGAGCAAGATATCAGTAATTTTAAAAAAATTGTAATCACCAACAATATTAATTTGGAATAAAAGAGGAAGAGATGAAATTAGTTACCTATCTACAAAATACTCAACAGTGTTTAGGAATATTTGATCAGAAAAAAGGAATTTTAAATATTGTTGATGCTGGTAAAAAGCATTTGGGGAAAGATTTGCCAGTTGATATGTTGGCATTCATTGAGGCTGGACCAAGCGCATTGTCTGATGCAAAAAAATTACTGACGATCGCTGATGGCTGGATTGATCCAGGGACTATAAAAATACTTGCCCCAATCCCACAATACAAAAAGAATATTTTTTGCGTCGGTAGAAATTACAAATTGCATATTGAGGAGGGGGCTAGAGCGCGAGGGGTGGAGCCGAGCTTTCCATCTGTGCCGGAATTTTTTTCAAAGCCGCCCTCTACAGTTATTGGCGATGGCGATGAAATACTTTGGGATAGTCGTTGTACGCAGCAATTAGATTATGAAATTGAGCTGGGGATCGTCATGGGCGTAAAAGCTAAAGACATTGCAGAGAAGGATGCCCTCAGTACTGTATTTGGCTATACCATAGTGAATGATGTCTCCGCGCGCGAAGTGCAAAAAGCGCATGGCCAATGGTTTAAAGGCAAAAGTTTTGATACTTTTGCACCTATTGGCCCATACATTGTTACGGCCGACGAGTTTGCTAACCCAGCAGGCCATCAATTGGTCTTAAAGGTGAATGGCAAGATTCGTCAAAATTCAAATACTGCCGATATGCTATTCAGTTGTGCGCAAATCATTCAAAGTCTGAGTGCTGGTCTTACTCTAGAGCCTGGGGATACCATTGCAACAGGAACTCCTTCAGGTGTAGCGCTTGGAATGACTCCCCAAGGATGGTTAAAGGATGGTGATGTGGTGGAATTATTTATTGAGGGTATAGGGACTTTATCCAACACGGTTAAGAAAATTGCCTAACCTAAATTGTACGTGGAAAGCCGAGCACTAGAAAAGCAAACCCTCATCAGAAATGGTGAGAGTTTCATATTTTCAGATTTACTTTGAACAATGATGAACGTTTGTTGTATACACTACTGGTGTATTTTAGCCACTAGTAAGCGAAGTATCTAAATGAAACTACAGCTTACTCTCCAACGCCTAATGTGCTCGTGCTGCATTGGGTTGTTACCAATCAATCATGCTCTGGCATCCGATGTTACGGTCATGATCTCAGCTGGTTTTTATGGGGTATATCACCAGCTTGTGCCCTTATTTGAGAGTAGTACAGGAAATAGGCTCATTACTATTCGAGGACCCTCTATCGGAGATTCACCAGAGGCAATCCCTACGAGATTGAGTCAGGGGCAACAGGCTGATGTGGTGATCTTAGATGGCGAATCTGCAGAAAATTTGCGTAAGCGAGGATTGGTAAAGATAGATTCAATTACGGTGCTTGCACTATCTCAAATAGGTGCTGCAGTGAAGTTGGGCGCCCCTAAGCCCGACATTAGTTCTACTGAGGCCTTTCGAAATACTTTATTAAATGCAAAATCGATTGCCTATTCTGATAGTGGGAGTGGTACGTATATCGCCAATACGATGTTTAGTAAGCTTGGCATTGTGGAGCAGGTGAAAGGCAAGGCTTTTAAGGTGCGCGGCCCTCCTTCTGGTGAGGCGGTGGCTGCAGTAGTTGCGCGCGGTGAAGCTGAGATTGGTTTTCAGCAGGTCAGTGAAATCATTCATACTCCTGGTATAACTTATTTAGGCCCTATCCCCACAGACTTACAGCCCGGCTTTAGTTTTGCTGGTGGACTTACTGTTAACGCACGTCAACCAGAGGCTGGGGCAAGCTTGATTCGCTTCTTAAGCTCTCCTGGTGTTGTAGAAGTGATTTCGAAGGCTGGCTTGATTGCTGTAAAGCCGTGAGAGACTTATTCCAATCGTGATAAAGGACATATTTTGAAAGCAACGCACTCTACTCATCAATTTTCTATAGAAGAGGCGACGATTGCAGATTTGCATCGGGCAATTCAAGAGAAGAGGATAACCTGTGTACAGGTTGTTCAACAGTATCTCGCTCGGATTCAGCAATATAACGGCCCATCAAGTTTATTAGTGACAGAGAGCGGTCAAGATATAGAGTCCACAAAAGGCGTTGTGAGAGGTGGTAAAGCGATTTGCTTCGATCAAAAAACAATTCAAGCTAGTCAGTTGTTGCCTGACTTAGATCAATATCAAGGCACTGCTTTAGAGTTTGGAAGGATGGACGCTACCGTCTCTGATCCTGGAGTGATGCAGCAGTTTGGCATGATTGTGGGCAAACCAAACTCGGGACAACTCAATGCCTTAGCAACTATCAATATACGTGGTGAACGTTCCGTTACTTGCCGTGGTGATTTTGATAGGCATCCTTCTTTAGGGCCTCTGCCAGAAGGTGCGCCAGCCGTCTGTGAAATCTTCCGACATTTTCCGGACGCCTTAGAGCAGGCAGCAGCATTGGATGAGCAGTATGGCAGTAATCCGAATTTAGAAGAAATGCCTTTATACGGTGTGACCTTCTCATTTAAGGATGCTTTCGATACAAAAGATATGAGATCAACCGGGGGTGCTGATGCAGCCTACGATATTGATTTTCCTGCGCGTGATCATCTTTTGGTGGAGCAACTGCGAAAAAAAGGTGCCATTATTTTTGCAAAAGCAGTCATGAC
>CAIMXN010000293.1 GCA_903845455.1 uncultured beta proteobacterium
AATAAACCTGTCAACCTGGTTGTTCCTCAAGCAGCTGGCGGAACAAATGATATCGTTGCACGCTTGATTGCGCCCCCACTGGGTGATGCATTGGGGACTTCGATTGTGGTTGAGAATAGACCTGGCGCCGGTGGCAATATTGGTACACAAAGTGTGGCACGTGCAGCTAAGGATGGATACACCCTATTGCTCACGATTAATAGTGCACAAGCGATCAATCCTGCTTTGTATAAGAACCCTGGATTTGATCCTGTAAATGATTTTGTTCCGCTGTATTACATTGGTGCCACACCTTATGTATTAGTGGCCCCACCGGGCTCCCCCTTAAAAACTTTGGCGGATGTCGTGGCAACTGCTAAAAAGAGACCGGGTGAATTGTCTTATGCCTCAGCTGGTAATGGAACTATTAGCCACTTGTTAGGTGCAATGCTCAATACGAGTGCTGGCATTGATATGCAGCATATTCCTTATAAGGGTGTAGCCCCGGCAATCAATGACGTGTTAGGTGGCCAAGTTCCCTTGGCTTTTGCGAGTCTCCCATCTGCTTTAAATTATATTAAAACTGGGAAATTGCAGGCAATAGCGATTAGCTCTGCCAAACGCTCAACTGCTGCCCCCGAAATCCCTACGATTGCCGAAACCTATCCCGATTGTGTAGGAGAGGTGTGGGTGGCTATTTTTGCTCCAGCCGGAACAAATGTAGTTGCTATAAATAAGATTCAGTCTGCGATGAAGCTTGCGCTTGCAATGCCGGATGTCCGCGATAGACTCATGGCGCAGGGTTTAGATTTGGCACCTGTACCGCCTGAAAAGTTGGGCGCCTTATTGAAGGATGAGTTGGTCAAGTGGGTAAGAATTGTAAAAGCTTCGGGCGCCCAGTTAGATTGACCTAAAATAGGCTGATGACTATTGCGACCTTATCACCGCCGGTAACTCCCGCTAAGGAGTTAATTCAATCTCTACGTACTAACGGCTATGTAGTGGTTTCTGCCGAAACGGTTGCAGAGATTGCTAAGGTTGCGATACCAGATCTTTTAGCGTTGAATGTTTTTTGGAATGATTTACCGCGTGACCCTTATTTAAAAGATGGAGGGCGCTATCGTTATCGCCGTCATGCCAATTACGAGATTAAAGGCAATACTCTATTGTTAGTACCGCATCGTGCGCATTGGCAGTCGATGGATTACAACGCATTGCACGGCGGTATTGAACGTTGGTTCGAGCCGATGCAAGCGCAGTTAACTAGCAGTCCTGCTTGGAAATCATTATTGCTTGGTATGGCTCATGTATTAAATAGCCTTAAGCCAGTCAATACTTGGTTTATAGAAGCGCATGAATTTAGAATTGACACAACTGATGGTATCGGCCGTCCTACGCCTGAAGGTGCTCATCGTGATGGTCATGATTTTGTAGCGGTTTTTATACTTGATCGAGTGGGTATTAAAGGTGGCGAAACGCGTGTCTTTGAGGCCAATGGTTCAACTGGTTTACGGTTTACGCTGAGCCAACCCTGGTCTTTGCTGCTCATGAATGATGAACGAATGATTCATGAATCCACTCCCATTCAGCCAATTGGAGAGCATGGACATCGTGATACGCTAGTACTTACTTTCCGCTCCAATAGTTTTCAGGATTCGCCGCAGAGCGGTCAGCAGTAAAACACTCACTAGCTTATTTATGCTGAATTTATTCAGCCTCCATGCCAGCATCTTTAATTGCCTTAGCCCACTTCACAGTTTCAAGCTTGATCTTTTTATCTAGCATTTCAGGACTGCCGGGTTGAGATTCAAATCCCAGTGAAGAAAATCGGTCCACTAGATCTTTTGATTTGGCTGCCTCATTAATGGCTTTATTCAGTTTTGCTACAGCATCTTTGGGCATGTTTGCGGGACCAAAGGCTGCAAAGAATGCAATCAGTTCATAGTTTTTAATGCCGAGTGATTCATTAACTGTTGGCAATTCAGGGATGGCTGGGGAACGTTTGAGCGAAGTTACTGCTAGACCACGCACTTTACCTGCTTGAACTTGCGGCAGCATCACCGCAAAATCTGCAGTAAACATATTGACCTGCCCACCAATTAAATCCGTCATTGCATTGGGACCACTCTTATAGGAGATCCCAGTCATTTTGATGCCAGCAACACTCGCAAGAATTTCTGAAGAAACACGTTGCGAGGTACTGGCATATGCGAACGTTATTTTTTCTGGATCGGCTTGGGCCAATGCAATAAAGCCACCTAGTGTCTTAGCAGGTACCTCATTATTAATGGCAACGATCAGCGGCACAGAGCCAAAATAACCGATAGGTGTAAATGCAGTGTCCTGGTTATAGGGCAAATTTTTCATAAGGCTTTTCAGTGCTGCATTTGTACTGTTAGTGCCGAAGAGGAGGGTATAGCCATCTGCAGGCGCTTTAGCGACAACATCCGCACCAATCATTCCGTTTGCACCTGGCCTATTTTCAATTACTACTGGCTGGCCTAAAGTCTCAGTCATTTTGGCGGCAAAGGCTCGGCCAATTTGATCGGTGGCGCTCCCTGGCGCAAAGGGCACAATCGCTTTAATGGGTTTATTGGGGTAGCCATCTGCTAAAACGAGGGTGCTAGTCAGAAGTAGCAAGAAGGCTGTGCAGTATTGAATAAAACGATTATGCGTACTTTGAGTATTCATGGGGTCTTCATCCTGTTTTGTCTAGTGTAGCGGTTCTTCACTCAGTTGGGGGCGAGTAGAATAAACAGTCTTTTAGTGAACACCTATGCGCTTTCGATCCGCTGGATATACCCCTCTTATGCTTATGGCGCAGACTTGCGCACTCTTAGGCTTTGCTTGTTATGCCGTGGTACTAACCCCATTGCAAGATGAATGGCAACTTACGAATCTGCAATCAGGCTTGATTGCTAGCGCCTTCTTTTTTGGATACATGTTAGCCGTGCCCTTGGCAACGGCTTTGACTGATCGAGTCGATGCACGCAAGGTATATCTTGTAGGAGGCATCTCTGCTACCTGTGGATTATTAGGCATGGGCTTGTTTGCCCATAATTTCATGACCGCATTATTTTTTATGGCTATTAATGGTGCGGGCTTAGCTGGCACTTATATGCCAGGTCTCAAAATTTTGTCTGATCGTATTAAGGCTGGTGAGTTAACCCGCCACATTGCTTTTTACACAGCGTTCTTTGGGATTGGTACGGGCTTTTCTTATTTATGTTCTGGTTGGATATTGCAGAGCTTTGGCTGGCGCTATGTCTTTTCCATCATTGCTATTGGGCCATTTACTGCATTTTTAATTGTGTTGCTATTTATTCCTGCTTTGCAACATGAAAAGTGGAGCGGACCATTAAAAATTCGTTTGCACGATATTTTCCCAGTGGATAAATGGCGTTTAGTACTCCAAGATAAAAAAGCTTCTGGATTTATTTATGGTTATACCGCCCATTCTTTGGAGCTGTTTGCTTCTAGAAGCTGGATTGTGGCTTTTTTTGGTTTATGCGCAGTAGCTTCAGGAGAGTCATTTTTTCTGAGTGCCACTGCTTTGGCTGGGCTAATTAATTTCTTTGGAGTGCCATCCTCAATCTTAGGCAATGAAATTGCTTTACGTATGGGGCGTCAAAAGTGGGTTTTTTTTGTGATGATCATGAGTGCAGTGATGGGCATCGCATTAGCTTGCTCGACTGGCCAGTCATGGTGGTTGATTGTTGCTTTAGCTATTGGGCATGCAGTTTTTATCATGGCAGACTCAGCCACCCTTACTGCAGGTTTAGTAATTAGCGCCCAAGAAGATATTAAAGGTGCGGCCATGGGTTTGCATTCTTTAATGGGTTTTGGTGGTGGTTTACTTGGTCCAGCAATCTTTGGTTTTGTTTTAGATTTCACTGGTTCTAGAGCTTCTCAGATTTCTTGGATTTGGGCTTATGCTGCCATCGTGATTTGGGGCGTATTGTTTGTATTCTATGAACGTCGTAGTGGTTGGGTTAATCCACAAGCGCGATGAAGAGTAAGAGTTTGCCTAGTATTTGCTACCACTGTGGCAGTCCAGTACTAGCAAATGATAGTTACACAGCAGATTTGGGTGGGGTATCAAGAGCATTTTGCTGCGCTGGTTGTATGGCAATTGCGCAAACTATTCATGGTGAAGGATTGGAAGTCTTTTATGTAAGACGGGTACAGTCGAGTGCTAAGCCATCTGCTTTTCTTGCTTTAAATGCAATCCCCACAAAGCTTTTGCCATATGACGATCCTTCATTGCTTGGTCGTTTCACTCGCACCAGCGGAGATGCTGGAAATCTAGAGACCACACTGCGTTTAGAAAAGATTCGTTGTGCTGCTTGTGTTTGGCTATGCGAGCAACACCTACGCCGAACCTTTGGTGTGAAAGATGTACAAATTAATTACGTTACGCAAAAGGTCAAGATTATTTTTTCTCCAACTCAAGTCAGCTTGGCCAGATTGATTTTTGAAATTGAGCGTATTGGTTATGAGGCTTGGCCATTTGAGCCATCACCTTCTGTTGAGAGGTCTAAGAAAGAAAAACGCCAATTACTCACTAGGTTGGGGGTTGCTTTATTAGGCATGATGCAAGTCATGATGTACGCGTGGCCATCTTATGTGGACGCCACTGATATTACTGTTGAATATAGCTTG
>CAIMXN010000294.1 GCA_903845455.1 uncultured beta proteobacterium
CATGATTACTCACGGCATCCCCGAGCACATCCGCTCAGATAATGGGCCAGAGTTTATTGCTAAAGAGCTGCGCAGTTGGTTATCCGGCATTGGAGTGAAAACCGCTTACATCACCCCCGGTAGTCCTTGGGAGAATGGCTTTTGTGAAAGCTTTAATGGCACCTTTAGAGATAACCTTTTGGATGGGGAGATCTTCTACAGCTTGAGGGAAGCTAAGGTAGTCGTGGGTGAATGGGTCAAGCACTATAACCATGAAAGACCCCATAGCGCATTGGATTACAGACCACCAGCACCCCAAACCCAAGTACCCAGAATCATCCAGAATCAACCCATGTTGCTGCAATGATTTACTATAGAAAAACTCTCTCAAGTAGTGGACCTAAATTGACAGCAGTTCAAGCTGATGAACTAAAAAAGCTTAACTCATAATCCACTATATTAGAATTAAAGTAGATAAGGGCTAGCTTTTTCATCTGGGCAGAATATAATCGTCTTATACCTTATAAAAATGACTCCTTAAATGATCAACCTTTCAATTGAGCAAATTCATCAACAGAAAACAGGAAAAGTTAGCGATAAATGGTCGTCATATCTACCCTTCTACGATGAACTTTTTTTAAAATACCGAACAAAAAAATAAATCTTTTTGAAATTGGTGTTCAAAACGGCGGCTCCCTAGAAACTTGGAAAACTTTTTTTAGTGATGCCAATATACTGATTGGTTGCGACATAGATGAACAATGTGGCATTCTTCAATATGACGATGATAGAGTTCATGTAGTAGTAGGGGACGCAAACGAGCCAAAAACTATAAGAGAGATTACAGATATTTGCAATAATTTCGATATAGTCATTGATGATGGTTCACATCAATCAAATGATATTTTAAGTAGCTTCTACATATATTTTCCTTTGGTGAAGCCAGGGGGATTATATATAATAGAAGATACGCATACTCTCTATGTGAATGATTGTGGCGGCGGTATTTTAAATGACTTTAGTGCTTATAATTTTTTTAAAAAACTTATTGATGTAATAAATATCCAGTTTTGGTGGAATGAACTTCAGGTAGATGTTTATTTCAGGAGCTTTTTCCCTTTGGGCCAAATGCCTGCCTTTATAAAGCAGGGGTGGGTAGAGTCTATTGAATTTAGAAACTCAGTAATTGTTATAAGAAAGTCGATAGTTGCGTCAAACGAAAAACTTGGTAAAAGAATTATTACTGGCAACAACGCAAAAGTTGTTGCCCTCTCAAGCTTGGGAAATGACTAAATGCTAGATCCAAATGACGAATCTGACGCGAAACCTTGGGATCTTAATACTGAATTTCCCATAGACTCTCAGACTACACCTAATGATAAAAATGCATTACTTAATATTCGCCAAATTCTTCAGAGTCATGGAAATTATAGCTATCTGGAAATTGGCTCATTTCTAGGTGGGTCGTTAACCCCCCTTTCTTGCAGATCCAAAATGTGTTCGGATTCTGTCCATTGATGATAGAGAGCGTGCACAACCTGATGAAAGGGGTATAAAGTTTGATTATGCTGGAATTACACATCAAACAATGTTGTGTAATTTACGAAACGTAGGTTTTAGTACTGAAAAAGTTGAAGTTTTTAATGGATCAGCAGATAAATATGATCGTACTCAGCACAATTTTGATTTTATTTTTATTGATGGCGAACATACAGATTTTGCTTGTTTCAGAGATTTTATTCATACGGAAAAATTATTAAATAAAAATTCAATCGTGGCTTTTCATGATTCAACTTTGGTTTATAAGTCCTTAAAAATTATCGTTGAATATTTAAAATCCCAAGGGAGAGTCTTTAATTTTATGAAAATTAAAGACATCTGAGATGTCCTTAATTGCTTTTAATGAATTTTCAAAATTAGACCTATCAAAGCACGTTTTAATTGAAGAGGATCTGGACCTTTTTTATCAAAAATCGGAAGACCACGTTCTTTTGGTTTCCGCAATAAATCGCATTAATATAAACTTTTCAATTAGAGAAGTTGCCACTATTAAAGCTTATTAGTTGAATTTTCAGTCATCATTTTTATCAGAATAAAAGCTGTTCAATTAAAATGATAATTGTGATCGCCCCTTAATGCTCAATAGATCATAAAAAATACGGTTTAGAGTTGAAAATATGGTAATCCAAAAAATATATTATTGTGAAAAACGGATTACTACGATTATTATATGGGTATCTTTAATAAGGTAATTTATGAAATATGACTGTGTAACTATTGTTTCCGTGTATGGGCACAATGATGGCTCCACATCTATTCCTTCAATTCTAAAGTCTGCTGAATCAATGCCAGGCTCAAAGGCTTTATTGCTCTCAATTAGTTGCCCAGTTTCTTTGCCAGAATGCATTGCTTGGAAAAAAATACCACCATTGAATTTCCAACAGTATTCTATTTTTATGATGTACTGTTTGGCTAGTTTTATTAAAACTGATTTTGCTTTATGCGTTCAGGCGGATAGCTGGGTTCTTAATCAAAGTGCTTGGACCGATAATTTTTTAGAGTATGACTACATTGGTGCCCCAAATGGAGTGGGCCTCAATACACCAAAGTCAGAAGGAGATCCAGGGTGTAGAGTTTTTGGAATGCTACTTCGTGGCGAATCTGAATGGGTAAATGAAAAAAATCCTATTGGAGTAATGAATGGAGGCTTTAGTCTCAGAAGCAAAAAATTTCTCAATGCACCCAGAGATATTGGCATACCCTATACTTTTAATGATCATCCAATACTTCAGAATGAAGATCTTCAACTTTGTATTTTAATGAAGCCACAGCTTATTGATGCGGGCATTAAATTTGCATCTCTTGATGTTGCCAAGATATTTTCATTTGAAACATATATTACGGCTCTACATAGTTCATTGAATCTTGATAATGTCTTTGGAATCCATCAAGGACATATGCGTCTAGTTGGGCTTAGCCAAATTCTGTTTGAAGAACAATTCAACCCTTTTTATCTACCTATTCTTCCCCCTTATTTTAAAAAATTGGGTTATGAAGTCATATATGAATAGCGTATCAACATAGATCATTGTGATCAATTAATTTGTTTTCAGTGATTAGTATAATTATTTTAGCGAGGTAAAAGTTCACTATCCAACCGATTAGCTTGGTTTTGCAAGTAAAATATATTGCATTGGAAGGGCATCATTCATTGCCTCATCAGCATTTACACCTGCTCTTTCAGCGATCTCCTTTAGCAGACCTAAAAACTGATCTCTTCCTGGTTCATTAAAAATACGTGGGCATATTTCTGAAATATGAAACCCCGTACTATGAAATAGTTCTATTAGCGTTTTTCTAGTGAACCAACGCAAATGGGTTTTATCTAATAGTCCACTTTCCTCATAGTGAAACTCACCAATATTTAATTTCACCTGCAAACTCCAATGTTGGGCATTGGGGATGCAACAGGCGATCACTCCATTAGACGGTATCAAGGACCGTATCTTTTGAAGCACCGCCCATGGATTTTGAAAATGCTCCAATGTATCTCCAAAAATCCAGCAATCAGCTTGAGATAATGCATCCCATAAGGCCTCATTCATGTTCTCGATATTGCTCTGATAAACCTTATCACAGTAGGGTAATCCCCCCATTTTTAACTTAAGCTAAAAGTAGAAGCTGGTACTGCAAGTGCTAGTTTTTGCTTAGGTGTAATTCCACCCAAGCCCATGTTCGGTCTTTTATGATTGTATGTCCACATCCAATCTGTAGCAAAGTCTTGAACTTCATCAATCGATTCAAAGAGGTATTGATTAAGCCAATCGTAACGTACGGTGCGGTTGTATCTTTCAATGTATGCATTTTGTTGTGGCTTACCAGGTTGAATATAAGTCATCTCTATTTGATGTTTCGCAGCCCACTGTACAAGCACACTACCCACAAGCTCGGGGCCATTATCGCAACGTATTTTTAAAGGTTTGCCACGCCACTCAATGACTTGATCTAGTGAGCGTACCACTCTGGCTGCTGGCATAGAAAAATCAATATCAATGGCCAAAGCTTCCCGATTAAAGTCATCAATTACATTAAACAAGCGGATGGCTCTGCCATCGTGCAACTGGTCATGCATAAAATCAATGGACCATGTGTCATTGATACCTTCAGGCACTGCCAATGGCACAGGCTTCTCGCGAACTAAGCGTTTATGGGGCTTGATTCGGAGGTTCAGTTCTAACTCCCGATAGATGCGATACACCCGCTTATGGTTCCAGGTAAAGCCTTTGACGTTACGTAAGTACAAAAAGCAAAGCCCAAAACCCCAGTTCCGTTGATTTTGGGTGAGGCGTACTAGCCAATCAGCAATGAGGGCATTGTCGGTCGATAGCTTCGGGTGATAGCGATAGCAAGTCTGACTAATGACAAAGGTATCGCAAGCTAAACGGATACTCATTCGCCCACTTTGAACTTGTTGGCTGGCCATCTCGCGCCTACGAGATGGCCGAGTTACTTTTTTTGTAAGACTTCTTTAAGGACATCGGCTTGGAGCTGAACCTCCGCATACATCTTCTTTAAGCGGGCGTTCTCAGCTTCAAGCTCTTTAACGCGAGACATCAGTGAGGCATCCATGCCGCCATACTTGGCGCGCCACTTATAGAAGCTGGCGATGCTAATGCCGTGTTCACGGCATAGCTCTGGGGCTGGCATGCCAGCTTCGGCTTGCTTAAGGATGGCCATGATTTGGCTATCGGTAAAGCGGGAGGTCTTCATAGAATTTCCTTTAAATCAAACAACTTAGAAATTCTACTTTTAAGTCAGGTTAAGGGGTGGGGGTATTACCGAGGGTTTAAAGATCCCACAAAAGCAGCCTCCTAGAGGCAGACTCTGGCTCTCCGATGGCAGCTGTATGCGCCTGCGAGCTACTGCCCCCAATCATGTGTGGAGTTACGATTTTGTCTTTATTAGAG
>CAIMXN010000295.1 GCA_903845455.1 uncultured beta proteobacterium
ATGGAGAGAGTAATTTTTCAGGAAACTCAGTAGAGTTGTATGGGTTAAATGGTATTGGGGATCTTAAGGCCACAATTGACTATGCTCATACTCTTCCATACGTTAATAAAAATATTACCGTGATGGTTGGCCAGTCTACAGGCGGCTGGGTAACGCTTGCTTACGGAACAAGTAACCCTGATCCCTCTGTAAAAGGTTTAGTGAATTTTTCAGGTGTTGTCAAAGAGCCATGTTGTTTTGGTCTTTACAATGAATTGATTGATGTCTCTGGTAATTTTGGCGATAAAACTAGTTTGCCGACTATCTGGTTTTATGGTGATAACGACAGTTTGATTGATCGACACACCGCAAACCTCATGTTTGTCCATTATTCACATGGAAATCCAAATTCACGATTTATTCCGTTTGGTCTATTTTCCAATGATGCCCATAATCTTTTTATGGATCCTGCAGGGCGGAAAATTTGGGAGCCATTTTTGACTCAGTACTTATATGACATAGGGGTGCCTTATAAACCCACTAAGAAGGCTATTTGATACAGCTTATCAAGTCCGCATTGATTTAAAGCCCATGAAAGAGCTTATCAATGGCTGCTATAACAATGTGCTGTTGATCTCTAAGGTTAGCGACTTCTTTTTTAAGGTGCTTAGCGGGAACTGCCGCCATTCTTGGTGTATCCAAGATAAACTTTTTACCTTGAATTGCAAAGCTAGGCATTAAATCCTCCGCTGAGCTTAAATTTTGATACCTCCCACTTTTCCGGAGTGGTATTACTATTCGGGTATTCAGGCCTTCAAGTAGGTCAGTGTGGACATCAACAATATAGGGTGTTGTTTTGGTGGGGTCATCAGCATTCTGATAGATGCTAAATCTGGCCATTAGAAAGTTCTCCACTTGTCGAGCGGAAGACCCTCTTCATCTGTAATTTGATTGTATTCGCTGATAAATTTTGCATACTCCAGTTTCCAGAGTCGCTCCTTTTCTTGCCTTACAAGGGACTCTAAGAAGGCATCACATACTTTCGATATATTGATGCCTAACTTTTTTGCCTCAGCCAATACTTCAGTATTGAGCGTGAGATTAGTAGCCTTTTTTAATCCTTTTTCTTTGTTATAGGTGCGGATGGAGCCATGGATGATCATGTCTTAATCATAGGCAGAATTTGTACGCAGTCAATATGCGCATAAATTATGTGGGTATTCAAATAGGGGGCTAGAAAGGTAACTGAGCCTCAGGCTTAGCAGCCAATAACACCGCCTTGAACTCCGCCTGTATACGCTTAATCGCCGCTTCACTATCCGCTTCAAAGCGCATCACCACCACTGGGGTGGTATTGGATGGTCTGGCTAGACCAAAGCCATCGGCGTATTCCACGCGTACACCGTCAATCGTATTAATCGATTGCGAAGTAGGGAACTTGGCATTTGCTTTAATGGTCTCCAGTAATGCAAAAGGCTCGCCTTCAGCGCAAGCCAGTTGCAGTTCAGGGGTACAAATCGCATTCGGTAAATCATTGAGTGTTTTATTTGGATCTTTCTCTTTTGAAAGAATCTCAAGCAAACGTGCACCGGTATAAAGGCCATCATCAAAGCCGAACCAACGGTCTTTGAAGAAGATGTGTCCAGACATTTCACCGGCAAGAGGAGCGCCAGTCTCTTTTAGCTTAGCTTTCACGAGTGAGTGACCCGTTTTCCACATCAAGGGCTCGCCACCATGCTGCTTTACCCAAGTTGCAAGATTGCGAGTGCACTTGACGTCATAAATAATCTGTCCACCAGGGTTTCTGGAAAGAACATCTTTAGCAAAGAGCATCATTTGGCGATCAGGGAAAATTACTTGACCATCTTTGGTGACAACGCCAAGGCGATCAGCATCTCCATCAAAGGCAAGACCTAGTTCATTATCCGTAGTCTGCAGATTCTTAATCAGGTCTTGCAAGTTCTCAATATGTGCAGGATCGGGATGGTGATTAGGAAAATGACCATCAACTTCGCAAAAGAGTTCTTGTACTTCACAACCCAACGCTCTAAATAGTTGACCTGCAAATGCTCCGCCGACACCATTGCCGCAATCGACTGCAATCTTCATTGGACGAGCTAACTTTACATCGCCCACAATGTGCTTTAAGTACATTGGGAAGATATCAAAGGTGCTACGGGATCCTTGCCCTGAAATAAATTGCTTGGCTTCAATGCGTTGACGCAGAGCCTGAATTTGATCGCCGTAGATAGCAGCGCCACCCAATACCATCTTAAAACCATTGTAGTTCGGGGGATTATGGCTCCCAGTAATCATGATTCCGGACTTCGGCTTCTTGCCATCCAATACTTGATTGGCTCCAAAGTACACCATGGGGGTGGCAACCATCCCCAAATCAATCACATTGATACCGGTAGATAAAAGACCTTCAGTCAAGGCTTCAATCAAGCTTGGTCCAGATAGCCGACCATCACGACCGATGACGATTTCGGTTTCTCCAAGTTCATACATCTCAGTACCAAATGCTTGGCCAATAAGTTTAGCGATTGATGGATCTAAAGTCTCATCAATAATCCCGCGAATGTCATAGGCTTTGAAAATAGAAGGAGATAATTGCATAGATAGAGATAGACTTGTTAACTGTTAAAGAGATTAATGCGAGCTGCTGTAATGGCATCAATATTGGCATCTGCTGATACTGGAGCGCCATTCTTGAGCGCACTTTCAATCGGCTTGGCTAATACTTTGCCCAATTCAACGCCGGGCTGATCAAAGCTATTGATATTCCAAAGGGCCCCTAAGACTGCTGCGCGGTTTTCATATAATGCTAGGAGGGCACCTAGATAAAAGGCATTGAGTCTAGGCAAAATTAATAAGTTGCTAGGACGTTTTCCTGGGTAGGTATTGTTAGGATTGTCGGTTTTTTTGCCATTAGCTAGTGCTTGAGCTTGGGCCAAACAGTTCGAAAGCAAAATACGATGATGCTCTTTAGCTTCCGCTAGCTTGCTCATGGGCTCTCGAATGACAATAAAGTCAATCGGAATGACTTCCTTACCTTGATGCAGTAACTGGAAGTAGGAATGCTGCGCATTACTGCCAGAACTACCAAAGACGACTGGAGATGAATGTTTTACAGGTTTGCCATTGCGGTCAACAGACTTACCATTACTCTCCATATCTAATTGCTGCAACCACTTCGGAAACCAATCCAAAGCATCCGCATACGGAATGGCTGCATAAGACTTAATGCCAAATGTTTCTTGTTGGTGAAGCAGAGCTAAAGCCATGATCACTGGCAAATTCTGTTCTAGAGATGCTTTCTTAAAGTGTAGGTCCATGGCATGCGCACCAGCCAAAAACTCCTCAAAAGCTTTAAACCCGTATTGCAAGGCAATGGGTAGGCCAACCGCTGACCATACAGAGTATCGTCCGCCAACCCAGTCCCAGAAGGGGTATATATGGTCTTCTTCAATGCCAAATGCTTTTGCGGCAGGCACATTAGCAGTGACTGCAAATAAGGCTTTCTCTATCTGACCTTTGGTGCAACCATTCGCTTTAAGCCAAGCAACAACGGCTTTAGCATTCATGGTGGTTTCTAGTGTAGTAAATGACTTAGAAACAATCACCACTCTAGTACTATTGGGTTGAGCGCGCTCCAAGATACGAGCTAACTCGGCAGTATCAATATTGGCTAAGAAATGCATGCGCATACCACGGCTCTCAATACCAGGTACATGAGCTAAGGCTTCAATCGCTAGGCGAGGACCAAAGTCAGATCCACCAATACCAATATGAATCACATCAGTAACGCCAACCCACTTGTTACATAGTGCTTCGATGCGATGCCAAACTTCACTTACTGCTGGCATGACATCCTGACCATTAAGCAAGACAGGAGATTTAGAAAGATTGCGAAGAGCGGAGTGAAGTGCAGGGCGATCCTCACTCAAATTGATATGTTTACCAGCGAACATATCAGCAATAAATTCTTCAACATGGGTCTGTCTAGCAATTGCGAAGAGATCTTGCCATTGAGCTGCACTGATATTCTGGTAGGCAGTATCGAGCAATACATCTACAGCCGTATGGATGTTCGCAGGGGCACTATTGGACAGATTTTTGGAGGCGTGGTTAGCACTAGAAGACATTGCTAGATTTTATCAAGAAGGTATGCAAAAACCCCTAAAACACTGAAAATGTTAGGATTTCAGTATATTTACCAGTATTCATATAGGGCAAGGCAAATTGATGGAGCAAGTGGACTGTGTCGTGATCGGTGCTGGGGTGGTTGGCCTAGCTGTTGCCCGTGAAATGGCGCTCCAAGGCCGTGAAACTATCCTGCTAGAGAGAGAAGGCTCTTTTGGCACCATTGCAAGCGCCAGAAATAGCGAAGTGATTCATGCTGGCATCTACTACCCCAAAGATTCACTTAAAGCGAAACTCTGTGTGCAAGGCAATCGACTGCTTTATGAATATTGCCGCACTCATCAAGTGGCAACCAATCCTTACGGGAAGCTGATTGTTGCTGACGAAACCCAAATCAACGATCTGCAAGCCATTCTCTATAAAGCACAAAACAATGGCGTGCCAGAAATAAAGATGATTTCAGGGGAAGAGGCAAAGCAACTAGAGTCAAAACTGCGGTGTTCTGCGGCCATACTCTCTGCAAGCACCGGCATTGTTGATAGTCATGCTTACATGCTCTCGCTACTAGGAGGCTTTGAAGATGCCGGCGGCATGATCGCCTACCATTCACCACTGATTAGCGCAAGACCCATTGGGCAAGGTGCTGAAGGTGGCTTTGAACTAGCGATCGGTGGCCCCGATGGCATGAAACTACAAACCAAGTCACTCTTTAATTGTGCTGGCATGAGTGCTCCAGCAGTAGCACAAAAAATTGAGGGCTTACATCAAGATCAAATACCAAAAGCCTATTTTGCAAAAGGAAATTACTTTTCACTCTCAGGAAAGTCACCTTTTAGCCATTTGATTTATCCGATCCCTGAGCCTGGTGGTCTTGGGGTACACCTCACTTTAGACATGGGTGGTCAAGCTAAGTTTGGCCCAGATGTAGAGTGGCTTGATATTCAAAGCGAAGAACAAATTGATTACACCGTTGATCTCAAAAGAGCAGAGGGCTTTTATGAGGCAGTTCGCCGCTATTGGCCAGAACTCAAAGACAACTCTTTGCAAGCAGATTACTCAGGAGTAAGAGCTAAAATCGTCCCTCCAAATAGCCCAGCCGGAGACTTTTGCTTTAATACCCCCAGTGATCATGGTCTGCAAGGCCTATACAACTTGTACGGCTTTGAGTCCCCAGGATTGACCTCTAGTCTTGCCATAGCAATACACCTGGAGGAATTAATCAAGCGCCCCTAGTTTTTAATGAAGAGCTTCGAAAGGGTTTAGTAGCTTAAGTTTGAAGCGCTTGAAGTCTTTGGTGTTTCGCGTGACGACTATCAAATCTTTTTCAATAGCTGTTGCGGCAATCATCGCATCTTCTCTAACGTTATTTGTCTGGCTGTGCATCAGCTTTGCCCAAAGCATAAAGGTAGAGCCTGTCATTGGTAATACATTATGAATATTAGAAATACTTTGCAACCACTCCTCTAGGGTTTCAGCTTTCTTTTTATCTTGTATACGGGTCAGTTCAATACCGGCTTGAATCTCACCGATAGATACTGCAGAAATAAATAAATCTTCTTCAGTAATATTTTTGTACCATTCCAAGACCGCACCGTGTGGTTTAGGCTTGCGTAATTCTGAGATGATATTAGTATCTAGTAAGTACATGTGCTGAATCAAAGTTTGATAGGTTTACGAGATACACCTTGGCCTCGTTTGGGAATGATCAATTCACCCCTTGCTTCCTCTGATAGCAGGAGTGATTTGAGTGATGGTTTCGCCAATTTTTTCAATGTATTCCATTCCTTGATTGTGATGAGTACTGCAGTCTCATGACCGCGCTTAGTGACTACTTGGGGTCCTTCGGCAAGACAGGCATTAAGAAGCTCGCTGAACTTTGCTTTAGCATCCTGTACAGCCCAGTGATTATTCATGGCTAATTCTCCTGACTAGATACCTGACTAGTTTAGCAGAAACAATAAGCCTTTGCGCTCTATTAAATAGACTCTTTCAGAGCCGCCAAAGACTACAAATAGGATTTTTATGAAGGATCTGGCTGAATTACTTATAATCGACGGCTTGAATCGCAAATGGAAGAGTGGCAGAGCGGTTGAATGCACCAGTCTTGAAAACTGGCGAGGATGAAAGTCCTCCGTGAGTTCGAATCTCACCTCTTCCGCCAAGTCAAT
>CAIMXN010000296.1 GCA_903845455.1 uncultured beta proteobacterium
GAGTCCCGTGCAGACATAGAAGCAGGGCGTTATGAGGCGGTATCGCCTGGCGAACACTTGAAAAAAATTAAAAGTGGGCCCCAGAAAAACGACCACTCGAGTTCACGAACTACCTCCCATGCGTCCAAGTGAGGGATTGAGGTGAAAGAGCTTGTTTTTACGGACCGTTATGCAAAGCGCGCTACCCAATTTCTGAAAGCGCATCCAGAAGTCGAAACTCAGTATGCGAAAGTACTTCAATTGCTCCAAATGAACCCCATTCACCCATCATTACGTCCTCATTCCTTTGAGGGCAGGTTAGCTGGGGTGCAGACCGTTACCTTAAGCTCCATTACATTAGAAATGTTGTTAAGTGGTGAGCAGGTAGTACTTCTCAATATTGCCTCAAATCAATTAGATTAAATTTCTTTGATTGCGTAAATTGAGGGCCCTGTGGCTCTGTCATTCCTTGGAGGTTTGCCTTTAAGCAAGCTATTGTCAGGTAATATGATGCAATGAGCTAAGGCTATATCTGGTGTCTTGTAGCCATTAAGATAAAGAGGCGATATGGGCATTAAACAATTAAATGCAAGCTATCTTATCCATGAAGATCGAATTCTATTTCGCTTTAATACGGATGAGGCTGCAGAGTTTCGTCTCTGGTTTACGCGGCGCGTTAGCCTATTCATCCTGGGAGCTACCGCTCATTTATATGAAAAACAGCTCGAAAAAAATCATGCCCCCGAGACTGCAAAAGCGATTGCGCAATTTGAGCAGGCGAGCCTGGAAGATCAGATAAGTCATTCCGATGGATCTGGAAAAGCTGAGGAGTATCAGGGCGGCACTCAATACCCTTTAGGTGCTGATGCACTATTAGTGATGGATGTTAAATGTCAACTAACTAACGAGAGTGGGGCTGATGTCCTTTCTCTTGATTTTATTTTGCCAGGCAATGCTAATTTAAATTTAAAACTGGATGGGCGGATGCTCCAAGCTTTATGTGTTTTACTCAATCATCTGGTGGTTAATGCTCAGTGGCAAACTCCTTCCCAACTGCCAGTTGGCGAACCTGAACAAGTCTCCTTAGAAAAATCTGCTACCAAAATTCCTTTGCATTAAGTCACAAATTGAATAGTTATCAATCAGAAAATTTATGTCGATGAAAAAAATCTTAGCCATCACCTGCCTTTTGGCTCTCCTTAGCCTCGGAACATTTGCAAGCGCTGCCGAGCCTGCTTCCAAAAAAGAAACTGATGGGGACCTTAGTTTCTTTGCCTTAGTGAATGGGGTGCATTTACCAGAGGACCTGCTTGAAATGAATGTGAAGAGTGCGGTTGCTGCTGGGCAAGAAGATACTCCAACATTGAGAAATAACCTTAAGCAAGAATTAATTAATCGCGAGATCTTGGCTCAAGAGGCTATAAGAATAGGCTTAGATCAAAAAATTGATCTTAACGCTCAATATTTGCAGTTAAAACAAACTTTATTAATTCAGGCAATGGTGCAAGAGTATCTGAGCAGCCATCCAATGACCGATGCCGTTTTGCAGGCAGAATATGATCGTCAAACCAAAGAGTTAGGCGGCTCGGGCCCTGCTAGTACGCAATATCGACTGAGCCAAATAGTGGTGGGAAGCCAATCTAGTGCCATAGGATTAATTGCCAGAATTGGCCAGGGCGATTCTTTTGAAAAATTGGCTAAGGAATATTCTATTGATGCAGCATCTAAGAAAGAGGGTGGTCAGATAGGCTGGATTTCTTTAGGGCAGTTACCTAAAGAAATCAGCAGTGTTGTTAGCACTCTTGCAAAAGGCGCTTCTAGTAGCACGCCAATTTCTTTTCGTGGGTCATGGTTTATTGTCAAGTTGGACGATACGCGGGAAGTCAAGACCAAAAGTTTTAGCCAATCGAAGCCACAATTAGAGCAGGCAATCATTCAAAACTATCTGGTTGAAAATGTCAAAATGCTTCGCCAGCGGGCTCGAATTTCTCAATAAACAAGCAGGGATTCGCTACTTTATAGGTATTAGGGGTGCATAGGCTTTAAGCCATTGTTTTTGTAGACCTATTGCTATACAGTCAAGTTCATGAATAAAGTTACAGTAGCTACTTGTATTCAAGCTAAGCAGGCGTGGGAAAGCGGTTTAAAAATTCTGCTTTCAAAAAATAAAATCCGTATTTCCTCATTTCTAATTCTGGCGCTTGTACAGATTTCGTCAGTTTATGCTGATACAGCGAAGAAAATAGAATCTGAAATTTCTGAGCGCTCAGGCTCATTAATAGCACTTCAAGTATGCTCGGGATGCCATGGGAAAACAGGCCAGTCAATCTCAAATCAATACCCTCATTTAGCTGGTCAACAAAAAGTTTACTTACGTATTCAACTCGCTCAATTTAAAGAGCATCTGCGTAAGAGTGCCAACTCTATGGCATTCATGTGGATTTTCGGTGGCGATCTCAACACGCAACAAATGAATGAATTGGCCGAATATTACGCAGCGCAAGCACCTATGAAGGGTGAAAAAAGTGACTCACCCTTAATTCGAAGAGGTGAAAAAATATATACAGAAGGCAATCCAAATTCTGGGGCACCTCCTTGTGTACTGTGTCATCAAAAAGGAGCTGTTGGTAACGCTGAAATACCAAGATTAGCGGGTCAACATGCAAATTATTTATATGACCAAATGAATATTTTTAAGCATACGCAGAATCGACCAAATGGCCAAGCGATGATGGTTCTCACGCATGAGTTATCTGATACTGATATTCGTGCAGTGAGTAACTATCTTGGATCCCTCAATAGTGAAGAGCAATAACGATTCATATTGTGAATCTCATCACTGCCTAAATCCATCATGATTGGCAAATCCCAAAATCGTTTTCGAAGCCTCATTCTCCACTTTTCTGGGGCGGTAGTAATTTTTTTTCTTGTAGCACTATTTTTTATCTCAAATACGCATGGACAAAATATTTTTTCTGAAGAGATTGTTTTTATTAGTAAGCCTGGTTTTTTGTCAGACTCTAAAATTCAGACAACTATATTTAAACCGTCTGGTTTGGGCCCATTTCCATTAGTCATTATTAATCATGGGAAAAATTTAGGTAATCCACATCAACAGGAACGTTTTAGGCCCATGGCGATGGTTCAATATTTTATTGAGCGAGATTATGTAGTGGTAGTTCCAATGAGGCATGGCTTTGCCCAATCAGATGGAGAGAGTAATTTTTCAGGAAACTCAGTAGAGTTGTATGGGTTAAATGGTATTGGGGATCTTAAGGCCACAATTGACTATGCCCATACTCTTCCATACGTTAATAAAAATATTACTGTGATGGTTGGCCAGTCTACAGGCGGCTGGATCACCCTTGCTTATGGAACAAATCACCCAGATTCCTCTTTGAAAGGACTGGTCAATTTTTCAGGTGTTGTCAAAGAACCCTGTTGTTTCGGTCTTTACAATGATTTGATAGA
>CAIMXN010000297.1 GCA_903845455.1 uncultured beta proteobacterium
AGCCTTTGCACTTGAGCGGTTTGCAATAATCAGCTCAGAGGGCTCCTGCTCAAGCAAGGGACCCATGACACCGCGAGCAGCACCTCCGGCACCTAAGAGCAAAATACGTGCGTCCCGTAACTGAATACCCTGCGCCAAAAGATCGCGCACTAAGCCCGCACCGTCAGTGTTATCACCATAAATTTTTCCCTCTTTAATCCAAAGGGTATTTACGGCACCTGCCAATTGCGCACGAGAACTTAAAATCTCTGCAAATGCTTGAGCATCTAGCTTAAAAGGCACGGTGACATTCATACCCTTGCCACCCGCAGCAAAAAATGATTTGGCGGCCTTAGAAAATTCAGTGATGGCTGGCTGTAAGCGGCCATAGTGTATTGCTTGCTTAGACTGCTCAGCAAAACGCTGATGAATAACTGGTGATTTGCTATGGGTGATTGGGTTTCCGGCGACGGCATATACATCTAGGCCAGGAAACTGACTTGGATCAGTGTAAAGATCGTTGGCGGTAGTGGAGTTCATATTACCTACAGAATAAGCGAATTTGTTTAACAAATTTATTCTATTTTATTAATGCCGCAACTCAAGCCGATCAGACCCGTCACGCGTGAACTCAAAGGTAGAAATCCAATCGAGCACATCAATCTGATTGTGCATCTCTGTAGGAAATACCCCAAAAGGTGCTGAAGCACGAACAATGGCCAAGGCTTGTCGATCTAACTCAGGATTACCAGAACTTCGCCCAATACTTAAGCCATCCTTACCCTGCGCGTTATTGGTGATACGACCCTGCGCATCGACGCTGACCACAATCACTAAGCTTCCATATAAAGGTCTGCCATTTGCGCGAGGGAAAAAAGCACTCCCATATGCCTCAATTTTTTGGCGCATGGCGTCGTAATACTGAGCGAAAGCAACCGCTTTAGTGCTTGATCCAGTCAACACCTTACGGCGAGGCTCACGCCCATCTACCTGTATCCGCTTGGCTAACTCAGCCTCTAACGAATTTAACTGCGTGACTACGCGCTGCTCCTCTCCGCTCTTGCGGCCACCCGAGAGAATCTTCTCCGCATCCATTTTTGCTAGCATCTGCTTTTGCTGCTTTTCTAAAACCTCAAGCTGAGCTTGCGCACCCAACCTGGCGCGATGAATTGCGGTGGCATCCTGATCAACACTTTTTCCACCCCCCTGTAAATCTGCTTGCGCCAACTTATTGGCCTGTTTAGGTGAGGTTGAATTGCTTGCATTAACCAATACCACACTTAAGGGAGTATTCAAACGACGATTCTGAATCTCATCCATCCCCCAGCGAAAGGACAGAAAAATCACATGAAGTAAAAGAGATACACACAGCGCTAGGCGAAAAGGATAACGTCTCCAAGCATGTTGCAAATAACTTTGAGCCTTCTCAAAGCGATTTGAATTTTGGACTCTAGGTATCGCTTGCATCATCCTCAGGCACCTCTAAAAGAGGCTCAACAGGTTCTTCAACTGGCTTTTCAGCTAGTTTTTCAGGCACCTCAATTTTCAAAATCCGCACCCCCGCACTTAATTGCAAGAGATCTACATCTGAAATGATCACTTCTGCACGCGTCATGCGAGGATGAGAGGCTAACTCAGGAATGGGTAAATGCAGAGGAATGGGCTCCACTCTAGACATTCCCTCTTTTAAGTGGCGAACATAGAGTTTTTTGGCTTCACTTTCTTGATCAATCCAACGTAAGCACCAATATTTTTCCAGGCGATCCTGATATTCACCATAGGCTTGATAGCAAGACTCAAAATCTGCAGCGATACCCATCAAGGTTGCATCTCTTGGGGGAAATGGCGCAACCATTTTTGCAGTTACGCCATGTTTGGCTAAAGCAATGAGTTGCCATTGGTTTACTAAATCTGAATAACGGCGCAAAGGCGACGTACACCATGCGTAGTAATCGAGTCCCAATCCTTCATGCGGACCGGGGGTGGTTTGCATCCTTGTACGCAATGGACCCCAGCCTTTTTGAGTTCGAAAAAGTCCAGGCAAGCCATGATCTGCCAGTAAACGTCCAGATGCACTATTACAGTAAATCATCCACTCAGCCACGATGGTATCCAAGATAGAGCCACGTAGTCGCGGCACAATTTCAACCCGCTCGACACCTGCAACCTCATGAATTTGAAAATGAAAATCCCTCGCCAAGGCATTGG
>CAIMXN010000298.1 GCA_903845455.1 uncultured beta proteobacterium
CATTAAATTCGAATGAACATGTTGTTCAGACAGCCGCTAAAGCTCGCAAAGCAATCGCCGCTTCTTAATCTCAATATTGATGAATGAGATGGCCACCTTCGGGTGGTTTTTTGTTGTCTCTGCATGGGCTGCTTTGGGTCGAGTAGCGACTGCGGGGCTTATTTGGACTGAATGTCTGTTAAGCATCTCTTAGGAGACGTTTACGATCGCCCCTCCGAAGATTTTTCAAACTTATCACTATAAGTTTGAAATGCGGTTGTAAAAATCCGGTTAATAGAAGATACCTATAAGGATCAATTTTTACTGCGAAAAAAGTAAAAAGGAGTCTCTTTAAATCCCCTCACGTGACAAAGTCATCTTTTTATATATTTTTTGGAAAATATTAAACCAACCTAACCAAGGAAATGAAATTATGAAACCAACCAATACGAAAAGCGGTGGAATTAAATTCTCAGGCGATTCTTATAACCCCAATGCCAATAAAGGTGGATTAGGCAAAGCAAAGGCTAAATCAGCAGCCAAGATGACAAATGAAGCGCTTTCAGTTCAAGAGCCATTAGGAGCAAAAAAGGCAATTCGATCAGCGTAGAATAGTTTTAATACTTATAAAGAGAATGCTTGATGCATAAGAACCCCTTTTTTCTCCTATTGCTTGGCTTTATGCTCATTGGCGCTCGGATTGCTAGTGCAGATGAATCTATTGTTTTCACTGGCAAACCTTCAGCAAATATTGGCATGATTCTCAAGCAGATGCCCCAAGATGACTGGAAGCAGTTTTGCTCTCTTCCCCAAGTGCTTGACGAAATAAAAAGCAATTTGAAAGCTAAGAAAGGCTTTAATATCGCCTCAATAGCTAACATCAAACAAGATCATGTTTCTAGTGGATTGATTAACGAATATGCTTGTAATGTGCAGATTACGGATCAAAAGGGAAAAAGCATCTCTGGAATTGTGACCATTAATTACGATAAGAAAAAAGATATAAACACTACCAAATGGGATCAAGGAGGCTTAGTAGCAGCTAAAGAGGAGGCTAATTACTATAGAAAGCAGAATCCTCAATTGCAAGCCTTTTGCTTTGACCAAAAGGTTTTTGCCGGACAAGTGGCAAACTTTAAACAGGCTGGTGCTCCCTATGAGCTAGTTCAGCAAGAGGCTGCTAACTACGATCAAAAACGCCAATATAGAGATAACTTAAATGCAGCCCAAGCTGGCACACCGTGGAGAAGGGTTACAGACCCAGTATCTGCGGTCAATATTGAAAGAACTAGACTTGCAGTAGTTGATCTGGCTTATAAGAATCCTAACGCTTATAAAGGCTATGCTGGCGGCTTACAGGAATATGTTTTTGATAAATGTATGGGTAACTAGAGATGAAAAAATAACCTTCTTAATTGCATTACTAGTGAGCGTAGGTGCTCAAGCGCAATCCTATGTGGGAAAAGGCACTGCAGACAGCCCTACTTATCAGGAAAATATTAACTGTAGCGCTGTTATGAAGCTCTCAGGGGTTTTGAAAATGAAAGCCATGAATGAAGCCCCAAGCTATGCAAGGGATAAATATAAAAAACAAGTGCAATTTTTTATGCAAGGTCAGACCAATTTAGAAAACCAAGCTAAACGATTGGCTGGATATGCTAATCAGCAGACTTATGAAAGTAGCGTCAGCGCCTCTGCTACAAATATTTTCAATAATCTTCAAGGTAATAAGACATCCTATGAGCAATTTCTTTCTGCTACTGGTATTTGCCTAAAGATGGCTGGCTTAAATATGTCCGACTTTCCAAATTAAAGATTTTTAGTTAATTAAAAAATGCCCAACATTGAATTCTTCGCCAAGTTAAATCCACAACGGCTAACAAGCCTTGAGGAAGACCATAAGGCTGAGCAAAAGCAAATCTTGGCAGATCAAGAGCAGTGGGCTAAGCACGGCTCTAATCGCCCAAGAAGGGGTGTATCCAGCAAGACTGAACTCATGGAGCAATTAAGCCGTGAACGATTCCCTGAAGAAGACTAAGCCATCGCTAGAGAGCCTATTAGCCAGTAGCCAAGTGGTGACGGGTAAGCAGGTGATCGAAAAGCAAAAGGCGAAACCTAAACAGCTGGAGGAATTTGCACAAGCCGCCGGATTCGAGGCAAGATATCACAAAAGTAAATAGTAAAGCCATGTACTCAAATAGGCCTTTTAAAGACTAAAAATGTTGGATAAATTTCATGCCCCCCACCCCTGGAAAGAAATTCAAAAGCATGCAGGCAAATACAAATCTATCGTTGCAGTACCGTTTATAGGAAAAGATGCCACCAAACTACTGCCCATTCCTCCTGGAAGTATTCTAGTAACTCGCTTTACGCCAGCGGCAATTAAAGCTGGGCAAGTAAACCCACTGGAAATCATCAAACTCTTAAAGCGCGGAGTCAAAGTTCATAGCTATGCCGACTTACATGCCAAGGTGTATGTGTTTGGTAATCGCGCCTTTGTAGGATCTGCCAACGTATCAAATAGCTCTCAGCGACTTGCCGAAGCATGCATTGAAACCACCAATTCAAAGCTAGTGGCTGAGGCTAAAGCCTTTATTCAGGAATTAACGGGTGACTTAGTTACGCTTGAGCAGGCCAAAAAATTAGCCTCCCTCTACCCCAAGGATGGCGAGCGGATGTATGGATTTAATAGTCCAAGCCCAAAGAAGCGCAAACACATTGCACAGCCTCGCTCAAATGTTTGGCTTTATTCCCTCATCAATACAGGTAATTGGCCGGAAGAAGCAAACAATGAGCTTGATAAAGTTAAGCCAAGTATTGAGAAGAAAATTAAACGACCAAAGGAAAGCCAACTTCGCGAAGTGTTGTGGCAAAGGAAGCCACTATTTGCCGTTGGTGACTGGGCAATATGGCGCTGGAAAACGCCTAGGGGTTTTGATTTTGAATGCCCTTCAAAAATAATTGCCATCCATGCCATTCCCAAAACCAATAAATTCCTTGTTTTTGCTGATCAGCCAATTGACTGCGTAGAACTTACTTTGGCGAAATTAAAGTCTCAAATGAAAGGTATCGCGTCTGAGGCCGAACTTGTAAAAGGTGGTTTAGTTCGCAATCCTGATGTAGCGATAAAACTCCTTAGAGCATGGCCGCATCATCAAGCAAACTTATAAGCTATCAGCCCAGCCATCTAATATCGTTTGTGGGTCTGCTTGTGGGTCTATTTCGATAGAAATAAAAAAGCCCTTGATAAACAAGGGCTTAGTGTGTACTACCCGAGACATAGTTTACGTTTTATACCGGACACATACTTTACAGTTTTTGGCATAGGAGGGACCACTCTATGCCGTGGAATGAAAGTACGAAGATGGATGAAAAGCTCAA
>CAIMXN010000299.1 GCA_903845455.1 uncultured beta proteobacterium
GCCTACACACTTTCGAGCATACCCAGCGTTACTTTAAGTAACGCTCAAATGACCAAACCTCACCTTTAGTCTCAAAAGCTAGCTTTTTGTGAGATTTAGGTTAACTTTAGGTTCTCTGGTTATGAGAGCAGACACCCAAGATAGACCCTTATAAACAGGGGCTCTGCGGGTGGTCAGTGTCGGTGTGTAAGCAAATGTGTAAGCAAATTCGTGGATTTCAAAGAAGTGGTCTCTCTGTCTTTGGTTTTTAAAACCACAGGATTTTTGGAGCAACCATCTAGCACTTCGTTGCTCCAAAGTGCTTTTGAGTAAATGAGCGCTCATTTACGGTAGGCTGACACACCGCTTTCACATGGGTCTTGGGGCCTAAAAAATGCAAAAAATCAATTAAGTAGTCTATAAAATCATTCGGATTAAAGCGATTTTGATTGGTGGGAATGTTCTTGCAATCTATCCGAGACTAATGGCGCCTATCTCTACTAAACCATAAAAGAAAATAGCCCAGCAAGTGGGCTATTGAGATTCTTGGTGGCGCTGTCAGTCCAAGGTAATTTTTTTAAGCATTTTTATGGCTTGCTAGGGATGTATGGAGATAATGGGCTTGAGGAGTTCTGATCGATTTCAGTTTCTATCCCCTGGTTAGCCTCTGCGCCACCGACATGATGAGCATCTGGCATTGTTACCGCACTTTTAGTGTCTGGTTTTTGGGTTACCGGCCTCTTAGCAGCAGTTTTTTTAGAGCCTCCTTTTTTAGCTACAGTTTTCTTATTGACTGCCTTTTTCACGGGCGACTTTTTAGCTACCAGTTTCTTTTTGGCGACTTTTTTAACCGCTTTTTTTACTGTAGGCTTTTTTACAGGTTTTTTAACCGCCTTCAGTTTCTTAGTTTCTTTTTTTACTAACTTTTTAGCGCTTGATTTCTTTTTGACGTTCATATTTCACCTCTTTGTTAAGATATTGAAAATAGTCCTTTGCTGATTTAACTACTAAAATCCACACAGCCTTTTTAAATAGGCTTAAGCACTTTTACTAATAAAGCAACATCCATAGATTTCTCATTCCTTAGCTACTGAAAACATATGGGGGTCAACTGGATATGTTTGAAACCCAATGTCTGACAAATTAAACTCTCTAGCCTCGTCATTATCTTGTTGATATCTCAAAATTGTTGCATTGCGATATAGCCCTAGAACTTCCAAACAAGCCTCTCTCAAAGTCTCGGCATCTATTCGAATAGTTGAGATTGGACTATCTGCTGATTTATTCACTCTAAAACGGATCTTCCAGTACATAACAAATTGATTTTTATTAAAATTTAGTCTGGCATTCCCCCAATATCGTAGACACTTTTCATAACGCAATTTGACGCTGTTCGAACGCCATTGGACTTAATTGGGATAGGTGCTTGTGACGCCTTACCCGATTGTAGAACTCTTCGATGTATTCAAAGATTTCTGATTTTGCTTGTGCCCTAGTGGGATAAATTCGTTTCTTAATTAATTCGCTTTTGAGGCTACTAAAGAAGGATTCGGCGACCGCGTTATCCCAGCAGTTGCCACGCCTGCTCATGCTGGGGCTCAAGCGATTGTCTTTGCACCAGCGAGCAAACTCATCACTACCAAACTGGCTACCTTGGTCGGAGTGGATAATGGGGCTGTTTTTGGGCTTTCTGCGCCATATGGCCATGGTCAAGGCATCGAGCACCAAGCGGGTTTCCATACGAGCTTGCATACTCCAGCCAACCACTAATCTAGAGTGCAGATCAATCACCACCGCTAAGTAAAGCCAGCCTTCATGGGTACGGACATAGGTAATATCAGTGACCCAAGCCTGATCAGGGGCATCGTAGGTAAATTGACGCTGCAATTGATTGGGCGAGACCAAAGACGGTCTACCGATGCGATATCGTGGGCGCTTATACCCGCGGATGGAGCGCAGTTGCGAGGCCTTCATTAGTCTTGCCACTCGGTTCTCACTGCAAGCCACACCCGCTTCCCTGAGGTCATGGTAAATCCGCGGGCTGCCATAAATCCCCATGCTTTGATCGTAGTAATACCGGATCTGTTCTGATAACTTCGCGTTCTCAAGAGAGCGAGGTGACTGGGGTTCCTTGAGCCAAGCGTAATAGCCGCTACGGTGGACCTTCAGAACCCGGCACATGCTCAAAAGCCGGAACTCCTGGCGATGCTCTTTGATAAACGCGTACTTCACTCGGACACTTTGGCAAAGTACGCGGCGGCCTTTTTTAGGATGTCGCGCTCTTCGGTAGTTCGCCTAAGCTCTGCTTTGAGTTTGGTCATCTCGGCTTGCAGGGCTTTGACGTCTTCTATTGGTTTCTCATCTAGCCCCTTGAGTTTTCGGGTCCAGGTATACAGCAGGCCCACAGGCACACCTAAACGACTGGAAACATCAGTTGCTGAATGCCCTTTATCAGTGATTTGTTTGACTGCCTCTGATTTGAACTCAGCTGTGTATTTGGTTCGCTTCATAACTACTCCCTTGATTCGTTGTTGACAATATTAACTGTCTACTGAATCGGGGGAATGCCAATTGCCATCTTCTTTGATATGCCCATTACCTTAGGCATTAGTAGCCTGAATATGACCTTGATGTATTTAAGCTTTTTTATTGGGGCACTGACACTGGCTATTGGCAGAACTACCGTACTACAAGGCATCGTTCATCTCATACTCTTCTTTGAATACTTGTTTTTAAGTTTAGTGCCTTAAATAGGATATGAGGAACTCGGGCTATCTAGGATGCATTGTTAGGATGGGGGTTTTAATCAGTAGCCTTTGAAATATAAACCTTGAGCGCTATCAAAATGGTTAGCTTGCCTTTCTTTGTTAGTAGGCGCTCTTGATCACTCCTGCTTATGGCAGGGTGTTTGAAAAGAATTGAATTTTTCCCATTTTGCTTTACTATCTTTTGAGCTATCTTTTGAACTATCTTTTGAACTATCTTTTGAACCTTTTTTTAATTATTTATTGAACTACCCTTTTAAATCATTTTCATACTCGTCCAAAGATTTCCCATCATGAAACATTTCTTGATCTATGCTTTCATTCTTACCACCGTTATGGGGTGCACCAGCATTGGGAATGTTCAAAGTCAACCCGATGGTACGTATATGGTGACCGCTAAAACCTTCAATTTAAAGAAATACAATCAGGGGGCTTTTGGCAAGTCCTTGGACGAAGCTTATAAAGATGCTAAAGAATTTTGTGCCCAAAAAATCCAGGGAGGCGCCTCGCAAATCGTCTCTACCCATGAGGGGGCAGTTAGCGGTAGTAATGCAGAAGCTACCGTGATCTTCAAATGTGTCAGAAAGTAGTATTTATAGTTATTGCCAGTTATTCCTAGTTATTCCTAGTATTAGCCGGGTTCTTTAGCCAACTAGATCTGTCCGTTGCCATTAAGTAAAGAAGCGCTCACTTTGGATTAATCGGTTGATAGGGGCATCCAGAACACCCTAGGGGTCAAAACTGAATCGATCTATTGCACCATCCCATTCTTATTGATCTTTGCATTAGGCGCTTTGGGTGCTGTGGTTGGCGCAACTTGGGCAGGTCCTGGCGCTGGATTGCCTACGGGAACTACCAATACTTTCACTTTTAGACAGCTAATGGATCCGGCAGAATTACCTTCATAAATCCAGGTTCCAGAGGCATCTTGTTTACGTCCTGCAATTTCTGGGGTAAGCACGTAACAAACCACATCATCGGTAGGATCAAATAATTTATAAATACTCACCCCGGGCTGGCCCCCATCATAGGCCCCCATAAATTGCATTTTGGGCTTTTCAGCGGGTTTTTGGGTTTGGGCTGGGGTTTGAGTTTGGGATTGGGCTAGTCCAATACTACCTAAAAATAGCAATCCAAATAGAGTTCGGGTTCTGTTCATAAGGGGTAGTGTACAAAAAAAAATCCCCCCGGCTTAGCGGGGGGATAATTTTGATCCTAACGCTGTGCTTACCAACCGATGGAGAGGCCTACACCACCCGAAGTCTGACCACCACCGGTACTACCAGAAACTTTCGCAGTGATATTGTCATAGACTCTCATGTTCGCGCCAACTGCCATAGCGCCAAACCCTTGATATCCACCCACACCCATACCAATATTAAAGTCTTGGTCTTTATTTAGGCCTGGAATATTTGCGGCAGCTGTTACACCAGCCACACCATATTTCAGAGCATTAACGTTGTTGTTCATCGACTGGTTATTAGCGTTGACTCTGTTTTGCAATGAATTGTACTGATTCATATTGACTGCATCAGTACCGTTTATACCGGCTGCAACCCCTTGTAATCTATTGCCATTGAAGTTGACAGTAGAGTTCCCGGTTGTAGAGCCGATATTCACAGTAGAAGCGCTATTAGTTCCAATGTTCGTCGTCGCACCAAGAATGTTATTGGTTGATAGTGCGTTACCAATATTGTTCGTAGTTGCAGTAGCTGTGCCACCTGCACCCAGGGTACCTAAATTATTCGTAGTACCTTGAATAGTATTGGTTGCACCTGTAATGGTGTTAACAGATGCTGCGGCACCAATATTCGTGTTACCACCACCAGTACCTATATTGGTTGTCGCAGTACCAGTGCTATTGATATTGGTAGTACCAGCAATGTTATTGGTGGTGCCAATAACATTATTGGTTGCGCCTTGAATGGTATTGGTTGAAGTACCGGCATTACCAAAGGTATTACTTGATGCCGATCCACTTCCAAATGTATTGGTTGTAGATGGATTTGTTGCGATTGTGGCATTACCAGTGTTCGTCAAGGTGCCATTAATTGTGGTATTACCCGCACTTAAGGTACCAGTAGTCGCATTACCCGAACTTAAAGTACCTGTAGTCGTTTGAGCTGCGCTCAAAGTTCCTGTAGTCGTAGCTGCTGCACTCAAGGTACCAGTAGTGGTGTTACCCGAACTTAAGGTACCAGTAGTCGCATTACCCGAACTTAAAGTAC
>CAIMXN010000300.1 GCA_903845455.1 uncultured beta proteobacterium
CATCCATCTTCGTACTTTCATTCCACGGCATAGAGTGGTCCCTCCTATGCCAAAAACTGTAAAGTATGTGTCCGGTATAAAACGTAAACTATGTCTCGGGTAGTACAGACTGGCCGATCGGATCTAGTCAAAAAACCTGATTTGCCAACTTGAACGTGGCATCTATTCATTTATTAAGACTAGGGTGAAGAGCTAGTTAATGAGTTTTATTGGCGCATAACAAACTGTTATTTATCCTTCGAAGGTTTAAAGTAACAACAATGAAACCTATCAAACAATCCGCCTACATAAGTTTTTTGAACCAATTAGATAGTCTAGATCAAATAAATCTAGGCAAGAAGCTAGATTCAACGGAAGAGCAACTACTTAATCACATTGCCTTAAAAACCTCACAAGGTAAGAAGCTTTTGGTAGGCGATTTAATTTCCTTAAGTGAACTTGGTTCACAAGCCATGCTTCACGGGCGCATTAAGAGCTTAGTCGAGATGGATTTTGTAAAACTAAATGAAGATAGGGCAGATGGTCGAAGAAGGTTTGTCATTCCTACAGCAAAAGCCTTAAAGCATTATGAGCAGTTGTCAACCTGCCTAGAAAAAGCACTAAAAAGTAGTTAGGTAGCATCTGGCAGGGCGTAGGTTGATTAGTAATTTTGTTGGGTAAATCGACACTTTTGGCAGGCTACTTTCGACTACCTCTTGCTATTAATGCGTATTGTGTGCGGAATGATGCTCTAGCATTTCCCATTCTTCTAGATAGTTTTGAATCTCTTGATTCCTGGACGCAATAGATTGATTAAAGCTACTATCTGACTCTTGGCTTGGTAGAGTCTTCGAAAAATCTATCGTAAGATTAAGTAACTGGCATATCTTCTCAGGACATTGTTCAGATAGTAGTGTTTTACGTATACCCACATCTAATAGGTGTTGCGCCAGAGAGGATAAAATTTGCAGATGCTCAGGTGTCGTTATTTGAGGAAACAGTAAAAAAACCAGGATGGAGACCTTATTTCCATCTGGAGAAGCAAAATCAATAGCCTGAGCTAACTTGATAAGACATCCAATAGGTATTTGAATTCCAGTAACTATCCCATGGGGAATAGCGACCCCAGAACCTAGGGCAGTTGAACTTAAATCTTCACGGGTATTTAAACAGTCGATCACTGCTCTTGAGCTTATCCCTAGGCGACTTTCAAAAAGATCACCTGCAGCAGCAAAAGCTTCAGCCTTATTTCTAACTGGACTATTAATGACAATGCAGTCTGTGGTGAAAATATCAGGTAGAGTATTCATGAAGTTTTATATGATTTATTAAAGCTAAAATTCTTGATCAAGTAGTTTTTCGTGATGGTGATCTTGCAACTTCTCTTTATATTTTGCGACTTGACGTTCTAGCTTGTTTACTACCGCATCAATTGCATGGTAAAGATCTTCGTTATGGGCCTCTGCATACAGCTCTTTGCCTTTGAGGTGAATTGTTAGTTCTGCTGTATGACGTAAGGCTTTTTCTGTAGTGTTATCAATCATAAAAAAGACAGTAGCATCAATCACATGATCAAAATGCTTGCGAATCTTTTCCATGCCATTTTCGATATGCATGCGCATGGCGGGAGTGACTTCTAGATCACGACTATTAATGGTTAGGTTCACGGGTGATGCCTCCTGCATTGCCAAGGAAATA
>CAIMXN010000301.1 GCA_903845455.1 uncultured beta proteobacterium
AGGGGTCTGTGCGTTTTGATCATTATTGGAAGAGTGCTGCTGCAACACTTCTTTCCAGTACCTTAGTTTGGAAGAATCAGCGAATAAATAGGGGGATGAGTTAGGAATAGTCTCCAGTTGAGTTTTAAATGCGAGCGGGAGGCTCATGATTGGGCAGTGAAAGTCGACTATGTCCAAATTTCTAGAATACGAATGCGGTTTAAATACCTTGATGGTGGGGCTTAGGCTAGTCATAAGATCATATAAAGGATCTGGAGCTTCTAAGATCACATTCGCTCCCCACTCTTTTTCCAAGATAGGTAGATAGCGACAAAACTGGATCGTATCGCCATATCCCTGTTCTGGGTATATAAAAATAGTTTTATTTTTGAGGGGCTGCTCACCAAGCCAAAGAGGAGTTGCCAAGTTCCTAAAGTTTTTCTGCATATTTGAAATTAAGTGGCGCGCTTCAAAAAGTTTCCAACCTTCTTTGTATTTGCCAAGACGAAGAAGGCTAAGTGCTTTGTTCCATTTTGGTACTGGATTATTTGGTTCAGCTAAGATAGCTGCGTCAAAGAAATTGATTGCAGCCTCATAATTTTGTAATTCGTTATTAAGGTTGCCTGAGCCAATTAATGCCTCTATAAATTGTGAGTTAACTTTAAGGGCTTTCTCATAGCATGATGAAGCTATTGGTAATTGTCGAGACTCTAAATAGACATTGCCAAGGTTGGACCACGCTTCAGGTAAATTTGGATTACTAATAGTTAAGGCTGAGAAAGTTGCAATAGCTGCTTGAATATCCCCATTATTACTTTGGCAAGTACCAAGATTAAGTAGTGCTTCTTGATCAGCGGGAGAAATCGATAGTAATTCTGCTAATGTCGAAGCTGCTTCATGCCATTTTTCTTGCGCAATGAGAGCTGCTGAAAGATTTAATAAAATAGAAACTCTACCAGGCATTAATTGATTGGCTGAACGTAATTTTTGTTCTGCGTTAGCGAAGTCAGCCTCACTAAATAACAAATTTCCAAGTTCAAATAATCTTTTTGCTTGCTCAAAAACTTCATTCATTCTTTAGGGGTCTTATACGTTGCATTAGAGAAGTTGACGAGCATTGAATATCATTTGATGACTTGAAGTGTTATTTGATATTCGGAAACAATGTTATTTCTTTCTAAAATCAACTCGTTAAGCGCCTCAACGGTTATTTTTTTAAATTTATATAGTTCTTCATACCGCTCATCTAAAATTTGCAGAACGTGTTTAATTTCAAAATTAACATTGAGATACAGGGCCAATTGTGAATTTGATAGCCCATTTTTTTGCCACTCAAGATTTAATCTTTTGCTAAAGAGTTCAAAAAGTGGAGGAGTAATAGGGCGTATGTGAGTTGGATCATTTAAATAAAAATCATGCCTGGGGTGGGGAACGTTAATTTGTATCGTCGCTTCCGGCTTGGAGATTCTGTAGAGTTCTTTGATAATTCCAAGGAATGTATCGGTGCTTTTCCCTAAGTGCTCTAGTGAATGATTGAGTAAAATTTCATCAGCAGAGTTGTCATCAAAATTCCATGGAAGTTGCTCAAGATCCATTTTGATGTCAGGAGAGCATTCATCAAATATATCAACGTTGATGAAGCCATTTAATTTAGAGAAGCCGCAGCCAAGGTTTAGTTTCATTTTTTCTAGTCTTTATTTTTTAGGCTATCGCGAATTTCCCTCAGCAAAACAATATCTTCAGGCGTTGGCGGCGTTGGTGGAGCGGGGGGCGCATCCATGAGCCGGATTCTGTTAACGACCTTGACCATTTGAAAAATCACAAAAGACAATAAAATAAAGTTGATGGAAATGGTGATGAAGTTTCCATAGGCAAAAATCGGAACCCCTGCTTTTTTAAGAGCATCGAAAGTTCTAGGGGCACCTTCTGGAACGCTACCAAGAACAATGAATAAGTTTGTGAAGTCGATATGCCCTCCCAATAGGGTGGAAATGACTGGCATCACAATGTCATTTACTAGGGA
>CAIMXN010000302.1 GCA_903845455.1 uncultured beta proteobacterium
GAAAAAGTATCTGGCGTTCGGCCAGTAGGGATTCGAACACCCTCTTGGGATTTTAGTGCGAATACTTTGGCACTCATTCAAGAGATGGGACTGATTTACGATTCATCAATGATGGCTGATGTGGATTGCTACGAATTACTCCTGGATGGTGTTAATACCGGCGTGGTAGAGCTCCCAGTTGAGTGGATCCGAGATGATGCGGTCTACTTTAATATGAATCGTTTTTCGGGGCTGCGTCCGCAAATTGCACCTACTGATGTATTTGATATTTTTCGCCGCGAGTTCGATAGTGCTTACGAAGAGGGTGGTCTTTTTCAGTTGACCATGCATCCCCATATGATTGGTTATCGCTCACGGATTTGGATCTTAAAAGAACTCATTGCCCATATGCAATCGAAAAAAGATGTTTGGTTTGCTAGTCATGCTGACATTGTGAGGTATGTGAAAACAGCGCATGCATAGCCCAGATAATTTTTCCAATACCCAGAAGGTTGCTAAAGTCGTTATTCAAACTTCTGGCGGGGTAGTAGCCTCCCAGAATAAACGCGCTGCCCAAGTAGGCGCTGCAGTTTTGGAACAAGGTGGCGATGCGGTGGATGCTGCGATTGCGACTTCATTTGCTTTGGGTGTAGTTGAGCCCTGGATGAGCGGTCTAGCAGCAGGCGGTTGCATGGTGCTCTGGAGAGCGCAAGAGCAAAAAGCATATGCGATTGATTTTGGTATGCGCTCACCCCGTGCTTTAGATCCCAAAAATTATCCGCTCTCTGGTAATGGTAAATCATCGGACTTATTTCCTTGGGCGCACGTCCTTGGTGATCGTAATGTGCAGGGTGCTACCGCGGTTGCTGTTCCAGGCGTTGTATCAGGGATGGATTTGGCCCATCAGCGTTTTGGAACTAAACCTTGGCAAGCTTTAGTTGAGCCTGCTGCGCAGTTAGCCCAAGAGGGTTTATTGGTGGATTGGTATTCCACGCTCATCACTGCCTCGAATGCCTCAGCATTAGCTGCGGATGTTGATGCTGCAAAACTATTTTTAGATGAGGGTAAGTGGCCTATCTCAGGTTCATGGGCAGCGCACACAGAACGTCACCTCAATCAACAGGTGCTTGCACAAACCTTGCAAGAGATTGCGAGCAATGGCGCCCAGAGCTTTTATCAAGGCAAAGTAGCGCACGCACTAGTACAAGACATTCAGAGTAAAGGCGGCTGTCTGAGTCTGGAGGATCTAGAGCACTATCGCGCGCAGTGGGTTGAGCCTTTGTCAATCGCGTACCGCGGTGCAAACATTTATGGCGTGCCTGGTTTAACAGGTACACCGACTTTGGCTAAAGCCCTTTCTTTGCTTGAGCAAGAGTATGTGCCATCAAGCACAAAACCGGATGCCAAAACTTACACGCATTACGCAAAAGCTCTGCATGAGGCTTTTGCTGCTCGCTTAGAAAGTATGGGGGATCATGAATCACCCCAGGCCCCAGGATCCACAACGCACTTTAGTGTGGTCGATCGCCATGGCAATATGTGTTCGGTAACCCAAACGCTGCTTTCGATCTTTGGCTCTCGGGTTGTCTCTCCCTCAACGGGGATCTTATTGAACAACGGCATTATGTGGTTTGATCCTGAGCCGGGTAATCCGAATTCATTGGGACCCAATAAACGTTGCTTAGCAAACTATTGCCCAGTGATAGGGCGCACCAAGCAAGATGAGCTCTTTGCGATTGGCGCTTCTGGTGGTCGTAAAATTTTAGGTGCCGTGATGCAACTCAGTTCCTTCATGATTGATTTTGATTGTGATTTAGAGCAAGCCTTTCATCAGCCTCGGATTGATTTAAGTGGTGCTGACAAAATTGTTGCTGACCATCACCTTGATGAAGAAATTATCAAAGCCCTATCTGCGCAAATGACAACGAGCATCGCGAGAAGAAACATCTTCCCCTATTTGTTTGCTTGCCCTGCTGGGGTGATGAGGACTAAGAATCTTAATAGTGGTTGTACTGAAGTGATGTCCCCTTGGGGTGATGCCGTTTTAGAACAAGCTGCAGTTTAACTAAGGATAAGGCTGCAAGAGGGGGTATTGCAGATCAATCTTTTTGATCGTTCTTACATCAAATGACTAAGCTAAGGAAATTGTATGGATTGGGGATTAAAAGGTAAAACAGCGTTGGTAACTGGTACTAGTCAGGGTATTGGCAGGACAACCGCTAAACTGTTAGCCAATGAGGGCGTTCAAGTGGTCGCTGTAGCAAGGCGCGTTGAATTGGTGGAGCAACTAGCCAAAGAAATTAACGGCACAAATGGCGGAAAAATTATCCCCTTGACAGTTGACTTTTCTGTCGATGGAGAGTCAGAGAGAATTGCAAAAGAAGCTGAAGCATTACTTGGACATGTTGATATCTTAATCAATGCTGCAGGGGGAAGCCGACCAGTACCATTTGACGCTACTAAGGAGCAGTGGTTGGAGGGCATGACCTTGAACTTTTTTCGGATCCGTGAATTAACCCATGCACTCGTTCCTGGTATGCAAAAGCAAGGTTGGGGGCGCATAGTAACCTTTACTGGAACATCAGAACCACGTATGTTGAACGCAGCCTTTACCGCGAAAGCAGCTGTGCACGTTTGGGCAAAAGCGCTTTCTCGCGAAGTTGCCCCCCATGGTGTGACAGTCAATTGTTTGCAACCTGGTCGCATTCGCACTGAGCAGATTCAAAAGCGTTACCCCACGCTAGAAAGCGAGCTTGAGTATTCTCGCCAAGAGATTCCGGTAGGACGTTTTGGCACTACGGAAGAGATTGCATCGGTCGCATTGTTTTTGAGTTCACCTCTAGCAAGTTATGTTACTGGAACGGTTATTCCGGTAGATGGTGGCTCAAGCCGTTTCGCCTTTTAATCTTATCTCCATCGAGTTAGTCCTTGCATTCAAATACCGCCCTAGAAAAATTAGCGCAATTAGGTTGCGATATAGACTACGATCGACTTCCCAAAGAGTTAGTTACTAGAGCGAAAGACTTATTGATTGACACTATGGCATGCGCTTATGGCGCATTTCAGAGCCCCTTGAAAGAGGGGCTTATAGAGCTAGTGCATTCTGTGGGCGGCAACCCTCAAGCGGTATTAATCGGAGTTGGAGGATCTACTTCCGCGTCTTTAGCTACTCTATTTAATGGTAGCTTGATTAGATACTTAGACTGTAATGATTACTATTTTGGTAGAGATCCAGGTCACCCCAGCGGCAATTTCGCTGTAGGTTTGGCAGTTGGCCAACGAGAGCAGGTTAGTGGTCGAGAGTTTATTGCCGCGATGGTGATGGCCTATGAAATCCAGTTGCGACTTTGTGACTGCGCCGGTGACCCTTCTCTTTGGAAGCGCGGGTGGCATCACTCTACTAATGCCGCTTTTTCAAGTGCGGCTCTAGCGGCTCGGTTATCAAAGATGAGTACTGCGCAAATGGCGCATGCCATGGCGATTGCAGCAAGTCATCAAAATACACTTGCGCAACTTCAGAATGGGGGCGTAGCTAATATGAAAGCGACTGCTGAGGCTTGGGTTGCTAAGGCAGGAGTTGAAGCTGCCTTAATGGCAAAGGCAGGCATCACTGGCCCGCTAGACTTACTTGAGGGTTCGGCAGGTTGGCTTCGAACAGTAGCAGGAGAGTGTCAGCTTGAGAAACTGTTGTCTCCGGTAGAGCATTATTTAATGCTTGATAGTAATCTTAAACCCTATCCTGCAGTTGCTACCACGATGTCATCAATTGCCTGTGCTATCGCATTGCATCAAGCAGCACAGATCAATTTGGCTGACATTGAGAAGATTACGATTCGCTTACCCTCATTTGTTTTAGGGACGCCTGCTGCCGGTGAAGATCGTCGCTATCCTAAAAGTTTAGAGTCTGCCCAGCATAGCTTGTATTACTGCGTCGTCGTTGCTTTGTTAGATGGTGCATGTCATGAAGCCCAATTCACTAATGAAAAATTACGTTTGCCGCTGATTGAGCAGTTGCTTGCAAAAGTGCAACTGCTTGAAGACGCATTATTAACACGAGGATGGCCGGCTGCTGGTGGTGGTGTCGATCTTACAATGAAGAGTGGGCAATTATTTACCAAGACTATCACCCATCCACCGGGGCATCCTCGTAATCCATTATCTGAAGCACAGCTATTAGAAAAATTTAGCGCTTATGTCGCTCCAGTGTTGGGTAAAGATAAGGCCATAAAGCTATATCAACAATTAAAAACGATTGAGAATTGTGATAATCTCAATCAATTAAGCCCCTATCTCGATTGTGAATAAGAGTAATACTTTGCTATAAATAGAAGGTGATACCGATGTTAAGACTACTCTTTCTTGTGCTGATGTCATTACTCTTTACTCAGTCTGTAGCGCAACCATATCCCACGAAACCTATTAAGTTGGTTGTGCCTTTTCCTCCTGGCGGAGTGGCCGACATTATTGCTAGACCTCTAGCAGAGAGCCTCTCAAATTATTTAGGTCAGTCCGTGGTGGTTGATAACAAGGGCGGGGCGACCGGCACGATTGGCGCGAGCTTCGTAGCAAATGCGCCTGCTGACGGCTATACGTTGTTGCTGGGCACCTCTAATGAAATCACCATGAGCCCGACCTTATTTAAAACCTTACCTTACGATCCGAATACCGCCTTTACTCCGATTACTCCCGTGGGGGATTTTCCGAATGTGTTGGTCGTGGGCCCTAGTATTACCAGTAAAAACTTTAATGAATTTATTGAATTGATTCGCTCTAAACCGAACAGAATTACCTTCGCTTCGTCCGGAACGGGAAGTACCAATCACCTCACTGCAGTGTTATTTGCAAATCAAGCCAAGCTCGATATTGTAAATGTGCCCTATCGTGGCGGCGGTCCAGCTTTAGCGGATTTATTGGGTGGTCAAGTGGATGCTTTATTTGCTACCTTACCTTCGGCCATGGCGCAAATTAAAGCAGGAAAATTACGCGCATTAGC
>CAIMXN010000303.1 GCA_903845455.1 uncultured beta proteobacterium
CCCTATTGGGATTAGCCGCTACTCTTATGCCTCTTTTTGCAATGGCACAAGGGCAAGACGAGGCGAGTAAAAAACTCATTGAAAGCGCTCGTTACTGGCAATCCAAAGAGAATTATGAGCGCGCAGAAACTATTTGGAATAGGGTATTACTGAGCAATCCGAATCAAGCCGAGGCGATCTATGGCATTGCTCAGAGTCAGCTTAAGAAAAATAATATTTCCGGAGTCAATCAATCGATTGAAAAATTAAAAAAAGTTGATTCGAATAGTCGGTACATTGCACTTATAGAGCAAGATATAACTCTCAGTTCTACGCAAAATTCCAAAATCCTATATAGCGCACAATTGCTTGCAGCATCTAACAAGATAGATGAAGCGGTTGCACAGTACAACATTCTATTTGCCGGAAAAGAACCTCAAGGAAGTCTTGCAATTGAATACTATGCCGCATTAAGCCATACAAATGTGAATGGCGTGATAAATGCGCGCACTGGGCTAGAAAGGATTTCTAAACAATATCCTCAAAATAATGCAATTAAATTGGAGCTGGGGAAAACTCTTCTACTCCAAGAAAATACTCGCCTTGGAGGAATCGAATTACTATCAAAATTAGCCAATGATCCAGTGGTAGGAAGTGATGCCTCAGAATCATGGAGGCTGGGATTAATTTGGTACAAGATTCCACAACGTAACGCATTTCCCATTTTTGAGACCTATCTAAAGGTCCACCCCGACGATGCTGAAGTTCGTGCACTACTAAATGCTGGTATCAAACAGCAATCATCTAATGCCATCCTATCTCAAGATAAAAAGGGGTCAGGAGGCTTCGATGACAATAGTTCGCGCGCTGCAGATGCCTTTGATGCTGCTAAAAAAGCATTAGCAATTGGTGATGATATCGGCGCACGTGCTGCCTTAGATAAATCACTCAAATTAGATCCCGATAATCCGTGGGCTAGACTTGCTCTTGCACGTCTGGACATCAAATCTGGCCAAGAAAGAGCGGCAAAAGATTTGATGTACACCATGCCATATCGCAGTTCTGATAATCAAACGAATATCCTTTTTGCATCCGCTATTTTTTCCACAGATTTACAAAACTGGAAGCAGGCTCAAGTATTTTTAAGCAAAATACCAAACAAAGATCGCACTAAAGACATGCAGGATTTACAAAATACCTTGAAAGTACGTGACGAAATTGATCATGCTGTCGCCCTGTCAAAACAGGGACGCAAACCAGAGGGATTGGCGCTCCTAAATCAACTGGAGCCGGCAAGTATAAGTAACCCAGTATTGTCAACTCTACTAGCAAATACCTACATTGAATTAAATGAGCCTAAGCACAGTCTCAAACTGATGCGCCAGGCTATCGCAACCAATACCCCACCTAAAACCGATGATCTTTTAGCGTATGTTGGAATTTTGCTCAGGGCTAAAGAAGATGCGGAGGCTGCTAGCGTTTTAGCTACTTTACAGCAACGCAAATTAAGCGCGACAGAGCGTTCAAGCTTTAATGATCTCTTATTTACTTATTCCCTTCAACAGGCCGATCAATTACGCGCCCAAGGAAATCTCGTTGCCGCTGAAGATAGGCTTGCACCCCTACTTGTTGAACGCCCTAATGATCCATTGGTGATCACTTCATTGGCAGCGGTATATCAGTCTTCAGGTCAGGATAAAAAAGCCTTAGACTTATATCAACAACTCATTCAAAAGAACCCCGATAACATTGATATTCAGTTGGGCGCCGCTCGATTAGCCGTGCGAATGAATAACGCTGATTTTGCTAATGAGCGCCTACAAAAAGTTCTGACGCTAGCACCAAAGGATCCGGATGTCATTGCAACTGTAGCCCGTATTTACCGCTCTGAGGGAAAAAATCAAGAGGCAGAAGCCCTATTTGAACGTTCGCTTTCCTTGATGCCTCCATCAGCAAATAACTCTCTTGCGGTAAATCCTAATCAGCAGCTTGCTAGCAAACAATTTACGGCCAACTCAGTCCCGATGATTCAAGATTCAACCGTGCCACTTCCAGCATCAAGCGTAATGGTAGCATCGGTAAATCCTGTAAGTAATAAAACTGTTTACTACCAAGGTGCTATCCCCTCTGATTCGCAACGTTTAGTAATGGCAGATTTAAATGAAATCAAACAAGAGCGTAGTGCAAACATTACATTGGGTACACAGATTCGTAATCGATCTGGAAACGCAGGAACTAGTCAATTAAGCGATATTGAAACCCCTCTTGAAATTAGCCTGCCAGCGGGTAATGGCAAGGCAATTGTTCAAGTTACCCCCGTTTTCCTCAATGCAGGCTCATTTACTCCAATTACCTACGGATCTAATCCTGCCGCTATTAACAATGTACTATCTCAAGTCCAAACAACAGCTTCAGGTGTTGGTCTATCTGTCGGATATAAAACAAAAGGGGTCGCAATAGATGTAGGCACTACCCCCGTGGGATTTACATATAGTAACTTTACTGGCGGAATCAAATTAGATGGCCCTATAGATGAAGCAAAAACTTTATCCTATTCAGTAAATTTATCTAGTCGTCCCGTAACAGATAGTCTCTTATCTTTTTCTGGAATTAAAAACACTGCTACAGGAAATCAATGGGGTGGTGTCATGGCTAGCGGTGGAAGGCTAGGTCTATCGAAGGATTTAGGTGGTTATGGTTTGTATGGGTCAGCAGGATTTTATGCGGTTGATGGGCATAATGTTGCCTCTAATACCCGTCGTGAGTTTGGGGCAGGCACCTATATCAACATCTTTAAGCGCCCAGATTCCGAGTTAACTACTGGACTGAACTATACCAACCTAAGTTATCAACAAAATCTTTTTAACTTTACCTATGGTCAAGGGGGTTACTTTAGCCCGCAACAATATAACGCACTCACTATTCCCATCGTATGGTCTGCAAGCAGTGAAAAACTGAGTTATCAACTACGTGCTGCAGTAGGCTATCAAGGGTATTCCCAAAATTCCTCAAGCTACTTCCCTACTAATAGCGCATTGCAATCTGCAAGTGGTAACCCCATGTATCCAAGCCAAATATCCACTGGCGCAGCTTATAACTTAGCAGCTGGAAGCGAGTATCAAGTGGCTCCTAAATTATTTTTAGGTGCAACTGCGCAAACAGATAACACCGCTACTGGATCATGGCATCAGTGGGGTGCGGGGATTTACTTGCGATATAGCTTTGATTCGATTAGCGGACTAATGCCCTTACCCCTCAAACCATTTACTTCGCCTTATGGTCAATAATTAAACCTGAAAGAAATGAAAATTTAATGACTACAACCCTTCTCGCGGGTCTTACCGTATTGATTATTGGAGATAGCCATCTCGCCTCCCCCAATTATTTAATTAAAACCTTGCACGATGACCTCATTGATCAAGGGGCAGCAGTTCATTCTATTGGTATCTGCGGATCAAATCCCGGGGATTGGATCGTCGCCTCATCTGCTGGCAAGTGCGGTGGTGCAGAGCGATTAGGCAAGAACGCGCCTACCTTATTGGAACAAACTACAAGCACGACCCCTATAAAAAACCTGATAGCAAAAGATAAGCCTAATCTAGTATTAGTAGTAATGGGGGATACGATGGCTAATTACAAGCGAAGTTTTGCTAAGGCATGGGCTTGGCAGGAGGTAACAGGCCTCACAAATGAAATTTCTAGATCTGGGACTGCATGCGCATGGGTTGGTCCTGCTTGGGGTACTGAAGGCGGTAAGTATGGAAAAACCTACGCAAGAGCACAGCAGATGTCTACTTTTCTTGCTACAAATGTAGCTCCCTGCACTTATATAGACTCCCTATCCATGTCAAAACCTGGTGCATGGGCAACAGTAGATGGGCAACATTTCACTGTCTCGGGGTATCAAGCGTGGGGCAATGCCATTACCCAATCGATTATCGATTTACCAAATATCAAACAAATTAGAAAATAATGAAGTTGATTAAAATTTATACCTCTATTTTCGCAGTGGCTGCTACAAGCGTAGGTTTTATAACTCATGCTGCTGAGATCCCTTTATATCCAACTGGTCCAAGCCAAGATTCTGCTTTTGTCCGATTTATTAATGGTACTGATACTAATCTTACTCTCACGGCAGGAGGATCAAAAGCAAAGGTTGCCTTGGATGTAAATCAACCGGCTAGCAAATATTATCCAGTCAATACCAAAGGAGGTATCACCGGTGAATTTAGCAACGGAAAGATGTCCAGTCCCATCTCTTTAAATGTTAAGCCAAGCGAATTTGCAACCATAGTGGCATTTGCCACTGGCGGCAACTTAAAGCAAGTGATCATCAAAGAGCAGCCAGATGACTTTAATGCCCTAAAATCCTCTTTGGCGCTATATAACTTAAGTTCAGCAGGCTGCGCATCAGCAGGTTTATTAGTTATTGATCGAGCCATATCCTTATTTGAGAAAGTTCAGAGCGGGACTCTACAGCGTCGACTGATTAATCCCATAAATCTTTCGGTACAGCTAACCTGCAATGCTAAGCCAATAGGAAAAGCCCTTGATCTTGGACTCCTACAGGCAGGGCAACGCTATAGTATTTTTGCTGTTCCTACTGCGGATAGCCCCCGAATTTTCTTTGCCTCCGATACCATTGCTCGCTAATTTATTCGCTGAAAGTTAATTCAATTGGTCTTCGCTTCTCTAGAATTTCTAACGCTTTTCCTACCCCTCTTCTTTATATTTTATGGGTTAGGTGGATCATCGCGTCGTAATGGTATTTTGCTGGTCTGTAGCTGGGTCTTTTATGGCTGGTGGAGCCCCATTTTTTTAGTGTTATTTATCTTCCTGGCATTAATGGGTTGGGTTGGCGGATTATGTATTGGGCGCACATCCTCAGAGAAAGCGCGTGGC
>CAIMXN010000304.1 GCA_903845455.1 uncultured beta proteobacterium
CAATACCTTTGAGGTGGATACGGTTGAAATGCACGGTAAAGCCTTTACCGTAACAGTAGTCGACCTTGTCAATGCCGATCAAGCGCACATCAGTGACAAAGACTTTGTGATCGGTAGCACTCACTCTGACACCTTTACTGTAGAAGATGATCGTATTACTGTTAATTTGAATCACACTAATGATGAGGGTAAATATATTCTATCCCTCACTCATGGTTCAGATGCTGATTTGCCAAACGGCACTGACTGGAGCAACATCTATGCCAAGATCAGGGTAGGGGATGATGATCATTCATATCAGTACGTTAAAGTTGGCCAAACCTTAGAGACTGATGATGGAAAGCATATTTCTTTTGCTGACAACAATCTCTACGTGAGAGATGTCAATTCTGTTAGCAGTGAGAAAGATGACTCTGGAGTTAAATATACCTACAAAGCTCTTTCATTGGGAGAAGCTAGTGAAGATCTAAGCTTTAAAGTCACCGACAAAACTGGTGCCAAAGAAGAGGATATTAAACATTGGAGTGATTTACATGTTTCATCAGGCTCTGATGATCATGAATTTAGCTCCCACATAGAATCGCTTGATGTTTCTAAAGGAGATCACCTCAATTTTACTAACCTGGAAGGTCTTGGTAAAGGCGACTCGATTAATGACACTATCTATATTGGTGAGAACTATCAATCTCATTCCGATATCACGATCGGTCATGGTGACAATCGCTACAACGTAGCAACGATTGATAACCATTCTGGGTCAGACGGCAAGTACTCTGAAGTGACATCCCGTGATTTGATTGCCAATCAAAATACCAATGGTGCTAGCTGGACAGACTCTATTGAGGTGAAATCAAGTTACGACCCTACTCAAGTTGACCATGCAGGTAATGCAACTACACCAGATCATGGTCATTGGGTTTATTCAGTTGAAAATGGCAGCGCTCATTTGGATGCTGAACATAACACCTTGAATATCACCTCAGATCCTGGCAAGACTGCATCTGTTGAAATTCAGACTGGTGATGGTCATGTGTTTAAAGTGGATCATGTGGATAAGATCCACTGGAGTTAATGTTTTGAGCGGTTTGCTTATTAAGTAAGCTGTAGGCTAATCCCCATATACCTTTCGGTTTATGGGGATTTTCTTTTGGATGTTTTGCTTGTTTGAGGTAGTCGTTCTACTTACTGCTTATTGCTCACAACTTACTTCTTCGTAAACGTAAAGCTACCATCCCAATGATCTCCAGGAGGATTGTCTCTGAGGAGTGCAATTCTCTCTAGGTAGAGTTGGTAGAGAACTTCACCCGTTGCCCGGTGATCTCTTAGAAGCGCTTCTAGTTGTGATTGCGCACTATCCCACTCTTGCTTACGGTATGCAGCTAAGGCTTGATCAAAGAGAGCTAGGGCGGTCAGGGCTTCTTGGTTAACCTGACCTTCAAAACCCATCGGCTCATAGATGGTGACGGCAATATCTTTTCCCTTGACTCTTACCTTATCAAGTTCACGGGCAGTGAGGTCAGGTAATGCAGTGCGTGTATCTGGGCCAATGATGATGGCGACACCATATTCTTTTGTGATGCTCTCAAGACGTGAGCCCAAGTTCACGGCATCACCCATTACTGTGTATGCCAAGCGTATTTCTGAGCCCATGTTACCAACGCTCATACGTCCTGTATTTAGGCCAATACCTACTTTAATGGGAGGCCAGTTGCGGGCTGCAAACTCTGCATTGATATGATCAATCGCCTGAATCATTTCAAAGGCGGCAACGACACCGTTTCTGGCATGACTCTCATCGGATAGTGGGGCGCCCCAGAATGCCATGATGCAATCGCCCATGTATTTATCAATAGTTCCACGATTGTGATAAATGATGCGAGTGAAGGGCGTTAAGAAGGCGTTAATAAATTCCGAAAGGGTCTTAGCGTCGAGTGACTCAGAAATAGTAGTGAAGCCTCGGACATCACTAAAGAGTACGGTCATTTCTCGGCTTTCACCTGCCATGCTGAAGTTAGCTGGATTCTTAGCCATCTCATCAACTAAGTCTGGCGGGACATATTGACCAAACAGGCCTGTGATCAGGCGCTTGCTGCGAGACTCAATGAAATAACCAAAACCGATGTTCCAAAGATAGGTTAGTAAGACTACACCCAAGATACTGGCCAATGGCAGCACAATGCCTTTGTGATAACTAAAGAGATTGAGGCCAAGCATGGCCACAATAGCTACACCAGCAAGCATGGTGCCGCGTAAAGGATTAAGCCAAGGCAGTACTAAAGCTAGTATTAAGCCCAAGCTTACGACTAAAGCGAAGTTCGCAGTGTGCGTCCAAAAGGGCGCTTGCTTAATCGTGCCATCCAAAATTCCTGCAATTAAATTCGCATGAATCTCTACTCCAGGGTAGGCCTTACCTACGGGGGTAGCGCGCAAGTCTAGTAAACCTGGTGCAGTGGTGCCGACCAAGACGATCTTTCCTTCAAGACGATCTTTACTGATCGATTTATTGAGGATGTCACTTGCGGAAATATATTCAAAACTCTTGTAAGGGCCGCGGTAAGGAATGTAACTGGTGAGGTTTTCATCTACGGGTAAGAGCGCACCGCCGACATCTAGGTATTCAAGTGCGCCAAAGTCATTGGGGCTAGCGCCATCGGCAAGTACTGCTTTGGGTGGAATGCTACCGAGTAAAGTACGCGCACTTGCGAGAGCCAAAGACTCGTAATATTTGCCGTCATGCTCAATGAGCATCGGCATTCTTCGGATGATGCCGTCAGGATCGATTGAGGGGTTAACATGCCCCCCATCTGCAGCGCTCTTTTGTAAATTGGCAAGATTGCCGGTGTAGCCTTGTCTTACCGTGGGGTCTACCAAACTGGGTGGCAGATCTTCGCTGGTCAAAGCTGCTGGTGGCAAGATCCCTTTCTTTTGCGTGTCGCCGGGTATTAAGAAACTAAATCCTAAGACGGTAGGGCGGTCAAGCAGGCTTTTGGCAAAGGCCCCATCTAAATCGAGAGAAGGCTTGAGTTTGCTAAAGCGGGCCTGAAAAGCAGCATCGTTCTTGAAGTCTTCACGGGCTAGTTTTTCAAAGGTCCGAATACCAGAGGATTCATCGCGCTCAGAAAAGATCACGTCAAAACCGGTCATGTTGACGTTGTAATCATCAAAGAGGCGGTTTAAGAGTAAGGCAAGTCGGTCTCTGGGCCAAGGCCAGCGCCCTTCGCCACCCGCTTCGCGTTCACGCAGGCTTTTTTCATCGATATCAACAATCACAATGCGAGAATCCACCCCTCCTGGGGCAGTCAGCCTGAGGCGTGCATCGTAAATCATGCCGTCTAAACGCTCTACCAAGGGAATTTCGAACCAATTACCTGCTTGCGCCATAAAAATCAGGGCAATCAGCAGCCCCAATAGGGTGCGAATGGCACGACTTTTAGAGATGTGGAGTTTCTTAAAGGGATTAATCATGATTTCGGGCTTCCAAAGGGTGGAAACAGCTTATTTTTCAGAAGATATTAACATTTACAGGTTTCATAACAAATCTTATGATGTTTGATAATCCAGAGGTACCGCTAAGATCATTGGTTGGCTATCTTGGCACCTATATAGAATGAATGAATGTCAAAAATTTGCAAAGTGAATATATCCCCCGGGGTATTTATGGTGGATGTGCCCACAGCAAATCTCCGGATTTTGTGTGGCTGCCCACCGGATTGCATTAAGCATTTAATTAAGGCGGGCATAGTTAAGCCCACTGAAACTGCAGGGGTTGATCATGAAACTGGCCCCAATGCCATATTGCTATCGGATCTGATATTACAAAACGACAGCTTTGCCAATATGGCAGAGTTTCCGGTATTGCAGATGCTCTATCACCAAGGGATGTTGATTCCGGGGCATCCTAATAACAATGGTATTAAACCGCTCTTGCTGGGTAATGAGCAGCAGATTAATGCGCAACTCAATTACATTTATCGTGGCAATTACGGACTGATCTCCGAAACTGAAATGCTGGAGGCTGGAGCAAGCCCAGCTGATGCCAAAGAATTAATGAACATCAAGCTTAAGTTTGCCTTTGGCCATATTGCTAATAGCAAAGAGTTGTTGGATACCTTGATCATTTCTGATCAAGCTCAGGAAATACGCCAAGCAGTCACGATCAAAAGAATTCAGACCAATGTATTTGAGCTGGCCTACCAAGGTGAAACCGTACAGGTTGATTTAAACCTAGCTAAGGGTCAACGATACCAATCCCCTATTACTCTGGAGAGTCGCCAGATTGATTTGGAGCATTTTGCGGTCATTCATAGTGGTGAAGGTGACGGTTGGGATACAAAGCGATCTGCGATGTCCTCCATTTTGATGCACAAAGGGCGACTGTATTTGATTGATGCCGGACCCTCGGTGATGCAAACCTTACAAGCGCTCGGTATTGGCTTAAATGAGATCGCAGGTTTGTTTCATACGCATTCACATGATGACCATTTTGCTGGTCTGCCAGATTTAATCCGCGGTGACCGACGCTTAAAATATTACGCAACTCCTTTGGTCAGAGCATCTGTAGTGAAAAAGTTTTGTGCTTTGCTCTCGATTGAAGAGTCTGAGATTTCACACTATTTAGATTTTCAGGATCTCAACAGCAATCAATGGAATCATATTGATGGTTTAGAAGTTCGTCCTGTTATCTCGCCCCATCCCGTAGAGACGACCATATTTCAGTTTAGAGCGCCATGGCAGGGGGGCTTTAAGAGTTACTCACACTTAGCTGATATTTCCTCCTTTGCTTTATTAAATGAATTGATTGAAGAGACTGGGTCATCTAATCAAACTTCTTTTAGTCAGATGGCAATGGATGCCTATATAGAACCAGCAGATATTAAAAAGATTGATATCGGTGGTGGTTTGATTCATGGTGTTGCGACAGATTTTAAAGAGGATCATTCCAAAAAGATTGTTTTAGCCCATACGGCCTTGCCCTTAAATCCTGAGCAGTCGCAGATAGGATCGAGCGTGCCCTTTGGTGCGGTGGACGTTTTGGCTGCAACTGGGCAAGATTTTGAATATGAGCATGCCAATGCCTATCTCAGAGAACTGCATGCAGGAATTTCTGATGCGGATATTGAGAGACTGTTAGCAAACCCAATAGTAAGCTTTGCACCAGGGGAAAACTTGCTGACAATTGGGCTTGTCCAGGAGGAAATGTATTTAATCCTGAGAGGTTACCTTGAGTTACGCGATGCCCATGGTAAAGCCACGACTACTTTCACTGCTGGTACTTTGGCTGGAGAGCTATCAGGCTTACTTGGTAAACCTACTGTTTATGATCATATTGCTCGCTCTTATGTGCAGGCATTAAAAATTCCGGCAACACTGTATCGGGAAATTTCTATAAAAAATAACTTATACCCCGATTTAAAAGCTACGCTGGAAAAGCGCCTTTTCATGTTCTCCTGTTGGCTTTTTGAGGAAGGCATTTCTTGTGCCGCTCTTAATTATTTAGTTGCTTCCTTGCAAGCAGTGAGTTTTAAGATTGGACATTCAATAGATTTGACATCTACAGGTGATGTTTTTCTTGTGCAACAGGGCGGGGTAGACATTTATTGTGATGAGCTCTTGATTCAATCAGTGGGACAGTATCAATTTTTTGGAGAAGATGCAGCAGTTGGGCAAGGACGCATCATTAATCGCGCTGTAGTAAACCAAGACACTATCTGCTATCGAATCGATGCGCTTTTGCTGGCTCGCTTGCCTGTCTGTCGTTGGAAACTGTTCCAAATCCATCGCAAGAGGCTATTACAGCAATAGCTTAGGTAAACCTCGATAGATCTGAGATAATCTTCTGAAAAGAAGAATGATTATCAATAATCCTATCTATTTAAGCCATCCAATATCGAAACTACTTTCGAAAATACTGTGGATGATTTATGGATGTCTATTGATCCCAGGTTTGAGTAGCGCTGCTTGTTTGGGTGATTTGAATTCTAAAAAGATATATTCAGTTTATGTCGTGCCCCAATATTCGATCAGTGAGATTTATACAAGCTGGTCACCTCTACTAGAGAAGGTGGGCATTGATACCAAGCAGTGTTTTAACTTGGTGGTACCCAATACCATTCCTGAATTTGAAAAAGCGGTTTTTGCTGGTAAAGCAGATTTTGCTTACATGAACCCCTACCATGAAGTTATTGCCTATCATGCTCAGGGCTATCAGCCTTTATTTGCAGATGGCACGCATTTGCTTGATGGGATCATCGTTGTTCGCGCGGATAGCCCCTACAACACTTTGGCTGATTTACGCAATACCAAGATTGCATTTCCCTCTCCTAATGCATTTGGCGCCTCTTTGTTAATACGTGCCACCTTAGCTAAGGCCGGTGTTCCTTTTCGTCCTGAGTATGTAAAGTCACATTCAAATGTATACAGGGCAGTTATTTTGGGAGATATGCAGGCTGGAGGTGGTATTCACTCTAGCCTGGAGCATGAACGTCCCGAGATTAAGGAAAAGTTAAGGGTTTTGTATAGCACTCCCAGTTATCGTCCTCATCCCTTTGCAGCACACCCGAGAGTAGCACCAAGCGAAATGGAGACCATTCGTGGCGAGTTCATAAAACTGACAAGTGATGCGCTGGGTCGTCAATTGCTTGCCGGCATTCAGATGCCCAATCCTGTTTCTGTGTCTTATCAAAAAGACTATCAAGTATTAGAAGGTTTAGGCCTTTCTAAGTATGTGGTAATTGATGCGCGTTAATCGTCGCCAAAGTGTGACTAAGGTCGCGCTAGCGAGAGCGGTTTATGCGATCGTGGGAGTAGTTTCACTCATGATGTTGGCGACGAGCATTTGGACTTACTACAGTATTAGTCAAATACTGAGCATTACCTTGGAGCGGCGTGATACGGCGTTTATTAAAGGGGTAACACTCGCAGTGAGTGATGCACTGATTGCCCATGACTATGTTGAAATCGAGACAAAATTGCAACAGGCGATGCTCAATCAAAATGTACTCTCTATATTGGTAGCCGATACCAAGGGCGATGCTATGGTCTATTTGCGACGTCCAAATGCAAATTCTGAACCGCTATTGATATTCGATGAACCCCAAGTCACGCCTCCTAATATCGCTTTAGGTGAAATAAAAAAGATCAAACAAGAAGAGGGCGCTGAAGTTTGGAGTCAGATCTTTTTAGGTAGGCCCGTGGGGTGGGTCAGAATGACGGTCTCTACAGAGATTGCTGATCAAATTTTATCTACACTCAGAAGAAATATTGTTTTAAGCGTTGCGGGTTTATTTTTGTTAGTGATTGCAGTCATCACAATCTTTATGCGGCATTTTTTCAAAGGCATTCATCAACAAGAACTTGCTCTCATTGACGCTAATCAAACACTTGATGAAGTGGCGCATATCGATACCTTAATTGGCCTACCAAATCGCCTGGGTTTAAATGAACGTATTTTGCAGGCAACCCAACGCTGTTTAGAGCAGGGTGGTATCTTTGCTGTCTGTTTTTTGGATTTAGATGGCTTTAAGGGTATTAATGACACCTTAGGTCATCATGCTGGCGACCAATTACTCATTGAGGTTGCAAAACGTCTACGATCGGTAGTTCGCGAAGAAGACTCAGTTGTTCGCGTTGGGGGTGATGAATTTGTATTGCTATTGGGTGGTCTGATAACACAACAAAAGAGTAAATATTCGCTCAATAGAATCATTAAAGCAGTATCAAAAACTTACGTGATTAATGGCGGTCTTGTAGAAATTTCTGCCAGTCTGGGAGTGACTTTCTATCCCTTTGATAATGGATTGCCTGAGCAACTTTTAGAGCATGCTGACGAGGCAATGTATGCAGCCAAGAGAAATGGTAAAAACCAATGGTTTTTTTATCAAGGATCGCAAAAAGATTTATTTGAGAATTCCCCAGCTACGGGCTAAGGCTAATCAGCTTAAATCTTGGCTTATCGGCATTACTTGCCCAATTTCTTTGATAGTTGATGTGAAGGTTTTTCGATCACAAAATAGAACATCGTAGTAAATACCGTTACAGCAACTATATATAGAAACCAATTGACATGGGCTGCAGCGAGAAGACCGCTGTATACGGCCAAGGGTATTGCCAATGAGTGGGTTAAATACAGTGAATAGGACCCTTTGCCAAACTTCGCTAAATGAAGCAGTAATTTTGAATATGCTACTTGGGTTAGCTCTGAATAGAGCCAGTAAAAAATGACGGGCCCAAGCAAGCACATTGTCAGAATGCTGCTGACTTGTTTAAATAGGTCGCTCAATCCTAGTAATAGGCCGATGACTATTATCAACACCCTTAATCCTATAAGAACCTTGAAATTTTCTAAGTATTGAAGTCGGCCATCTTTTTTGATTAAGGCTTCAGCCAACAAACATCCTAGCAGCCAAAGAGGCAAGCCAAAGAGGGGTGCCAAGATAAAAGTTTCATAAGGGTTAGGACCAAGCCAATCTCTGATGATGGTCATCAAGATAAAAGCATAATAAGAGGCTAATATTATTTTGATATGAGAATATTTTCGTAATATCAAGAGAATGATTGGATACAGAGCGTAATAAATAATCTCACAATATAAAGACCAGAGAATTCCTAATAACAGCGGAAAGTTATGCAATATTTCTGTCGAAATGGGTATTGCAATAGCAATTGGGGGAATAATGCGAATAAATCTTGCTTTATAGAATTTAGGTATATCTAGGTTTATATGAGTCACGTATGGGGCATGAATGCATAAGCCTGAAATGACAAAGAAAATAGCAACGGCCCAGTAGCCGTTAACTGCAAAATTATCTGGAAGGGCGTAGTAACTGGGGAAAAAGTGGGAAAGCACCACCCAAGCCGCACAAAGAAAGCGCAGGCCATCTAAAGTCGGGTAGTAGGGTGGTTTTGAGGTAGATGGAGATTGCATGAAGAAGTTTGCATTGTAGGGTGTCACTACAAAGTATTTCAGTTGACGTTAGGGTTGGTGGGATGCTTGCCGCTATGTAATTTCCCGCCGATTTTTACTAATACTGGCTTTTTCCTAAAAACTACCCATCTAGCAGTAAGAGGGTTCAACAGAGATTTTTTTTCTACTATCCCAGTCGGCTTATTCCCTCATGTAAGCACCCAAAAGTAGCTTCATCAGAATGTCAAACCAGAGCGCATAGCTAGCTTACTGTAAAAGAATGTAAGTCATTGTTTATAATGAATAAATATTAATCTCAAATGAATTTCTGCATTTTATTGCACAGCAAAAAACTATACCAATAGTTATATAAAAACAGTAGAAAAAATGGTTATAGTACTCATCTACTACTTTAGGTGGTAGATAGGCATGAAAAAAACTACCAAAAAAAGAGAATTTATCTACTACTCAAAATAGTAGGGTAGTCACATTCTTTGTGACTCATCCATCAATAGTATGGATACATGAAAACAGGTCGCCAATCCAGCTCAAAACCACAACGCCGTGGCGCACCCAGAATTAATTCGCGTCTGCCGATTGTAATGGGCAACAAGACCGGAGTTTCGAAAGATATTAGCGCAACTGGCATGTGTTTTGAGTTTGATGAACATCGTGAAGTCGGTTCAGTCATCAACTTTTGGGTATCACTGGAAACACCAGGCGGCCCACTGAAATTGAGCTGTGAGGCTGAGGTAACAAGAGTTGAGAAGAATGGCGAAAAAGTAATAGTAGGCGTAAAGCTTTTGAATCAAACAATTGAAGCATTAAAAGACAACGAAATTTTAAATCAAGGATTGACCGGAGATAAATTATGAAACGTTCTAATACATTCCTAGCAATAGCAAAGCGTTTTTATCGCGATACTACTGCTAGCATGGTATTTGTAGCCGGCGCTGCAATGCCTGTAGTGATGGTTACAGGTGGCGTAGGCTTGGACCTCCTTAGCGCGCAAATGAAAGAGAATGCTGCGGCTGGACAATTTAACTCTGTAGGCACTTTCGCAGCAGCCTTGAATACATGTACTGGTCAGACCGGTTCAGGGCTTATAGCTTGTGCAGCCCAACTTCAAAACCAAGTTAACTCATATGCTAGCAAACTTTCCAGCGACTTATCTGTTACCGTAACCCCTGGTCTCTGGTGTACACCTTCTAGTGGTACTCCCTCGTTTATTCTAAATGGCGCTGCATGTAGTGGCAGCTCAGTTAGTGCAGTGAAGATTTCGGGCGTTCAAACTTTTAATACTAGATTTTTACGTTTGTTTGGTGCAGCTCAAATCAACAGAAAAATGGAAATGACTCTTGCTGATGACAAGATGACTGGTATTGCCACCTCAGGCATTTGCCCTTCCATCATCTTTAATGAAGAGATCATGAATAGCTCATCTGCTGGTGAAGTCAAGTGGAGCGAGAAAACCCAATCTCCACGTGATAAAAATAAGATCACACTCACGAGTGGCCAAAGCAGCCAAAGCTTTAGTGGTGAGACTGGTACTTTTTCGACAAGTTACTCCTTCTTCATCGCTGACCCTAGCGGATCAGTAACAAGCTTTCCATCCTCAGAAAGAACAAGTGGTACTACGCAAAGAGCTACAATTTCCAAGCCAAGCGGTACTGACTTTGATATGACTGCTGGTACGAAATATAGAAGGTTAAGCGTTCCATTCCCAGCCAATTCGACTGAATTTACTAAAACTGTTTCCGATCGTGATTATGGATCACGATATGCTTCTGATAATGGTGGTCCAGCAATTCTTCGCGAATTGAAGAAAAATTGGGAAAACAAAACTTGTATGGCCATGATTGGGCATGACAATGGAGATGGTACTGTAACGGTTAAGGGTTCTGTTCCATTTACATTTGAGAGTGTTTGTGATGGCATGCGCAAAAGTGTTAGTAACAAGTGGGTTGCGTATAAAGATGATGGTGTCACTTTAGAGCCAAAATGTTCATACAATTCGGATACAGACAAAGTTGACATCTCTCTTTCTGGCTGGCTTGGTGATAACCGTAAAGCTGACTCAGATGCGTATGCGCCATCTGATAGAAATAAATGGAAAGCGCAAAATAACGGAAGAAATACTGTGGGTTGGATTAGAGGAATCACTGCATCTACAAACAGAGTTGAAGATCATCGCTCTTATCAATAAGTTGATTTGATATACCGCAACTGGTACCTATTGAAGGGTTTAGTTTGAAGACTAAACCCTTCTTCTATTTTTGCTCTCTGAGTTTACTATTGCCATTCGCTTTGCTAGGTTGCGGCAAATCTAACTTGCCAGAGTATTGGGGCTGTGAAGGTAAGACTCAGCAAGTAGTCAAGTCCTCGGCAGGTGGTGTCTTGGAAACTTATTCAGGCGACACTAAACTCTTATTGGAGCGCTACCGCGGGACCGTTACTCAGTATGTATCAAAACCTTTTACGGGGGTATATCAAGAGTGTCAAAATACTGACAAGGTGCTTTCTTTTCGCCTTGGTAATTGCAATGAACCAACAATATCTCAAGACCAATTTTCAGAAGGGATTTTAGATAAGGACTCTGGCAAACTGTTGATGTCTGGTAGGCGCATGATTTCTCAAGGCATTGTTAATGATGAAGGCAGTTTTCAGTGTCAATTCTTAGGTAATCAAATATCTGCCGCGATCTTTGAGTAAAGCCATCACTTCATGAATTCAACATCCTTTTCTCGGTCCAGACTTGCCTTACTTGGAAAGCTTGCCCCCTTTGTTTTGATTCTGATCGCCATAACCATTGCTGGCAGTTGGCTAATGGGGTCTTATCCTGGGCTGCGCATAGGCAGTTGGCAAATCGCTGAATGGCTGATTAATTATCAGTCGGGATTTATTCGTCGTGGCCTAGCAGGGCAGTTTTTATTTGAAGTGGGTGGCGGTCAAAACTTGCCCCACTCGCTTTACGTCTCTACCTTTGCCTGTTACATACTGTATTGCGGTATTTTTCTAGCCATCTATTTCATGGCAAAGATTCGCAGTTCCAAGATCTTGTTATTGGCCATATTGATTCCTGGTGGGATTCTGCCGATGGGGATGACGATGCAATTTTTTGCTCGTAAAGAAATTCTCTTTCTCATTCTGTTTGGTATTTTGTGTATCCATTATTTATGGCTACAAAGATCTGCCGCGAGATGGCATACCCTAATCGTTTTCTCCTTTTATGCCTTTGCCATCGGTGGCGGGTTAGTGATGATGCTCATTCATGAGGGATACCTTTTTATGAGCTATCCATTGACGCTGCTGTTAATGTGGATCATCTACCGCGAAAACTCTCTCAAGAAAACCATTGTTTTTTTGACTTTGTTATATGTCGTAGTAATCCCAGCTCTTTTCATCTTTTGTGCGCAGCATCGCGGTGATGCTATGAGCGCCCAACTTGTCTGGGATTCATTTAGCTTGTCTGATCGCCTAGTGCTATCGAATGCAGCTCCGTATACACCCTTTGGCCCCATTGCCTCGCTGGGTTGGGGCTTACAGCAGCATTTACTGACAATGTATAGTGGCATTTATTCAACAGGAGGGTGGGCCTATTGGCTCTTCTTCTTAGTAGGTAATACCTTGGTACTCGCTTACATAGGTTTGCAGCTAGAGTCTCTTATTAGAGCTAGAAACTCCATTGACTATGCGCCTCGTTACTTCCGTATGTTAGCTCTAGGCTTTTTTGTTTCTCTGATGATGTTTATTGTGGCAGCTGATTGGGGACGTTGGCTTGCCTTCCTCTCTAACAGCCTCATCTTATTTTCATTCACGCTTACCGCCTCACCATTCGTACAATCAGCGTCCCCTCGAAGAAAAGAGGGCGGTTATGCTGGTGGAATATTCACAAGCAAGGTCCAAAGGTTGATGGCATTACCTTTTGTATTGCTAATTCTGTGGATCTATATGCTTACTTTTAGGCTTCCTGAGTGCTGCATTAGTCCTAAATTGATCTGGTTTCCTTACTCATTGCTCATTTCATGAGGTAAGGGAACCATTTAATGGAGCACTTGAGTAATAGTCAACTCAGACTGGCTATTGGCACCGGCTTCTAGACAATTATTCTTAATCAGTAGTGTGTTGCTTTTATCTACTTTGGGCATCAACGTGATATTGATTGCTTGTTTTGCAAGTAACTTCACCTCAGTTACGGTCCCTTCATTGAATTGATACCAAATCGTGCAAGCCTTTGGATTATGAAAAGAGAGTGCTAGGGGTAGATTGGCTTGGTATGGACTATGGGGATCCAATTTTAGATACCATGGACGCTTAATGTTCAGCACTTGTTGCTCTTTAATAATGTTCCACTGATATGGAGCATTCTCCTGAGTCCGAATCATTTCACCAGAGTTCATGATCTTCCATTCTGGAGCAGGTGAGACAGGCTGCTGGGCGGGCTGCAACCTAAAAGCAAGCAAATTATCATTTTCGTCAATCACTGGGTATTTGAGTTGCTTAATCTGCCCAATCAATTCTTTCGCATGATCTTTATATCCATTTTTATGAATTAACACTGCGGAGAATCCATAAGACTGTAGCTTTTGCAGTTCATCTGCTAATGGCAATTTAACCAAAGCGGATTGCCAAAGCGTATCTTCTCGTCCCTTATTACTGCCATAGCTAAAGCGCAAGCCTTGACTATATATATAGGGCATAAATTGCTCATAATCACTCATATTCTCCTCTCCACCCATTTCCGGGAAGGGATGGACAGGGAGCTGAAAAACCATCGCACTGGATGGCAGACTGGCCTCTAAGGTCTTTGCGAATGCTTTGTGAGAGCCTGCATCAACCAATGATTGTGCCCCAAGGCTATATTTCAAGGAGGTATGTTGCGCAGGCACTTGATCCCAAATCGCAAACACGGCCACAGCACATGCTGCAATCCAACGATAGCGATATTGAGGTTTTTTGCTCAGCAATTCACAGACAAAATAAAGCCCAATGATCATTAAAAAGATTGCAAAACGATTATTGGAGCGGATGAGCAAGTATCCAAATGCACCCAATACAAAATTGAGTCCACCCGTAATGCTAAATGCAAAAATACCTAATGCCAACCAAAACCAATGATTGATTTGCGCCCATTTTTTTTCAAAGATCAGGAGGGTGGATTGAGTAAAAAGAATAATTAAGCCCAATGCTGCAGTAAGCCCAATAAAGGAAATTCTACTTTCTGTAGTCAAGTTGCTTTGGAAATTATCATAATAGTTCGCAGCAAAAGGAAAAGCTGCATTTAAAAATGAGCTTTGATGTGCTGGCGATAAAAATAGATCAGGAAGCGTGAGGCTAGCAATGAGTAAAGTTGCTAAGTCTCGCGTCATGGCGATGTGGTTGCGTCCCTCTTGCCACTGAAACAGAAAGTGATTGAAGTGCTGTACAAATTCAGCAAATAAAATCAACAGAATAAGGACAGCAATTTTTTGAGATGAGCGATCTTTTCTAATGAAACGTGCAAGCCAATTAACCCCAAGAATAAAGGCGTATAAGGCTGTATAGTAAATATTGAAGCATCCTGCAATGATGGAAGCTGCCATTGCAATGCGCCAGGCACTCTTCTCAGAAAAAGAAGTCTTCTCAGGGTGATTGAGCCAGACCAAAGTAAAAATCATCAGTGGCAAGTGCCAAATCGTGGCCACACTAATATGACCGATACCGCGGTAAAAAATAATGGGGGCAAACGCAAAGGCAATCGCACCCATCATGGCCCAGCAGCGTTGATAGTTGAATGAACGCCCAACAAAATAAAATGTCGCGCCGCAGAGCATTTGCATCAACATAAAGAAAAGGTTGGGCCCTAAAAATAGACCAAAAACCTTAGCAAGTTGTCCTGGCAAAAAGAATGCTAGATCCTCGCCCGGAAAGTCATTCCAGTTGGCAACATAAGGTGCATTGAGATACTGATTGATGCTTAAAGCAGGATGTATGAGGCCACCATCTCCATAAGATTTAATCCAAGCAAAGACGTAGGGCATATCTGTAAAGAACCAGTTTTGTAGCGGCTGCGTTCTCAAATTTTGCAGTGGACCTATGCAAGCCCAAACGATGAGCCACGCTAGCGCTATTAACCCGAGTAAAAATCCATATTCCAAAAAGGAGTGATCATGGTTGCCAGCGGGAGATCTTTGTAGATCCGGAATGGGGCTTGTAGTTTGTTTGGGTTGTTTGTTAAACATTTAGGTATCTTGAATTCGATGAAATGGCAAAGAGGCAAACTGTGTAAAAATGCTAGAAACATCCTAGCTTTTAGGTGTTGTCTATTCTGTTCAACTGTAAATCACTGTATCTTTGACTACATACTCAAATAAATCTGCCGCATCGATATCTGCACTTATTTTTCTTGCAGGTCTATTGAGCTATGCATTTGTTTTGTTTTTGCCTAGCGACAATTTATTCTTGGATCCCGACACATTGATGCACATTACGTCGGGTAAATGGATTCTACAGCACCAATTAGTGCCTCAGATTGACCCATTCTCTTTCAATACTGCAGATAAATTGTGGGTGGACCATGAGTGGTTGGCCCAGTGTTTGATGGCCTTGGCGGATCAATGGGGCGGTCTTTTCGGTTTAAGGGTGATGATGGCCAGTCTATTTGGTTTAACCATTGCCTTAGAGGCTCGATTTCTCATCAAACGCACCCCGCCGATCTATACCATCCTGCTTTTGGTTTTGTGCATCTTTTCGATGGCTAGCCATCTATTGGTCAGACCCCATGTATTCACCTGGCCCATCATTGTGCTTTGGTTTTCAGTGTTATTCGATGTAGTAGAGGGCCGGAGAAAGCTGCCTTATTGGCTGGCATTACTCATGATTCCTTGGGCTAATTTGCATGGCAGTTTTATTTTGGGGCTTGCCCTTACGCCATTTTTCTTCCTTCAGGCCTATTGTGCTGCGCCGAAAGATGAACGAACCAAGCTTATTCTTCCTTGGGCTCTATTTATTCTACTTTCTGGTTTATTGAGTTTGTTGACCCCTTATGGACTGAGCGGTCTTAAATTTGGCACCGACTTAATTAACTCCGAATATATTTCCTGGATTGTGGAGTGGGCTCCAACCTCAGGGCCGCAAATGCAACCCATGTTATTTTGGGTTTTGCTGATCTTGGGCTTGAGTCTCATTGGAGGGCTGAGGATTTCTGTGACACGCTTTATTCTTTTTGCGGGCCTCTTATATGAAGCTACTCAACATGTGCGCTATGTGTCTATTTTTGGTTTGCTCGCCCCTTTAATTTTTGCCTCTGCGATCGGTGCGTTTTACTATGCCCGTCAGGCAAGAGCTGGCTCAGAATCCTCCCTTGACCATGCTTTCGAAAAACTGAGTAAATCTATGCATTGGCGCTCTTGGCTCATAGGCCTAGCTTTATTACTGCTGATTACTAAAGTCGCAGATAGCACAGTCATTTCAGCAACTCCACCGGTAAGCGCCCCCATGAAAGCGCTTCAGCTTGCTCAAAAGCATGATGTGCAAGGCAAGGTATTGAATTTTTATAATTTCGGCGGCTTTTTAATCTCGCAAGGAATCCCCGTTTTCATCGATGGTAGGGCTGATTTATATGGCAACAAGGCAGTAAATGATTATTTCTCGCTTATTTATTCTTCTGATGTTGAATTCATCAGCAAATCTTTAGCGCAAAACAATATTGCTTGGACCATATTCCCGCCAAATCAAAAGATTGTTCTATTTCTAGATACTCAGCAAAATTGGAAGAGAATTTATGAGGATGACGTTGCAGTTGTTCACCAGCGAGTGAGATAAGGATAATTAGTTGTAAATTTACAACTAATGATTCCAAGTATTTATTAGTGTTTTATTAGCCATTTGGATCGAAGAATGGTTCGCCTATTTGCGGCTTATTGGGGCTTGCCCGAAGTGTTTCCTTAAATAATTAATAAAATCAAATACTTACATAGAATAGCGTATTGAATATTGGTGCTCCTATGTAATTGCTGCCAAAAAAGCTTGGATTCAATAGGCACTTTAGAGGTGCTTTAAGCAGGGGGTTCGGTCTGCCGGCATAGTAGATGAATCCCAAATACATCTAGTATTTAGATATTATTAGATTTAGTTGCAAAGTGCGATTACCAATTAATCTGAAATAAATTATATTGGCTTCAACTTGCGGCTTTGCAGGTTTAAATATTGCTAATTTTATAAGGACACAACATGTTATCTCTCTACGTTAAGACTTCAAACTTTATCTCCCGCTTAATCAACCGTGAAGATGGCGTTACGGCTATTGAGTACGCGCTTATCGCTGCTGCAGTTGTAGTCGCTATTTACCTCTTGGTTCAAAGTGTTGGTAAGAGCACTAGCGCAACATTTAGCTCAATCAATGCGGCTGTTTAAGTCTAAATGCTGTCCTCATGGGGCTACGTAAGCTTAATCTGCTTGCTTTTAGTAGCCTCGTGGTTTGATTTTCGATCTAGAAAGATTCCCAACCAGTTAATCGTATTGGGAATTCTGATCGGTATTTTAGTAAATGCCCTGGGCAATACCCCGGGGCGTTTTTCTTTCGGGCTGTATGGTTTTATACTCGGGTTTGGTTTGATGTTGATCCCGCACTTGTTTGGTTGGTTGGGTGCTGGAGACGTGAAATTGTTTGCTGTTGTTGGCCTATTTTTGGGTCCAGACAACACTCTAAATGCCGCTATTTACACAGCAATGTGCGGGGGTGTTTTGGCTTTGCTTTATATTGCTAATATAAAGGTAACAAAAATTAGAGGTAATGGGGTTATTAGCCACTCGAATAAAACCTCATTACCCTATGGTGTTGCTATTTTTGGTGGAACTTTAATGGCTTTACTTTTCTCTGTTGGGAAAATTTGAAATGAATAAGAATCCGATGTTATTGGCCCTAGCTGGCGCTGCGCTAGTAGGCATTATTGCCGTAATTACAGCAGCCATTTGGTTGGGAAATAAGACCGAAGAAAAGCAGATTATTACAGTCATTCAATCGGCTGTCGATATTGAAGCTGGAACAAAGCTAGCGCCAGAGCAGTTAACGGCAATTCCGTTGCCACCAGGCTCCCAAATTCCACAGGGCGCGATCTTCAATATTGGCGCAATAGTAAATCGCCTCACCAAAGTCAGAATCGTTAAAGGTGAAAATGTTACCGAGACGATGTTAGTGCCGCTTGCGAGCAGCGAAGATTTATCAAATGATATTCCGCTGGGTAAAAGAGCATTTACTATCGGCATTAATGAAATTTCTGGTGTTGGTGGATTTGCCTCTCCTGGCAACTATGTAGATGTGATTGTGAACGTTAAGGATACGGCAGGTATGCCGGTTTCCAAAACGGTAGTGGAGCACGTCAAAGTCATGGCCGCAGCTCAGTCTCGTTCCCTCACTGATTTAGCCCCTAAAGTTGGCACTACTGTTACCTTAGAGGTCACGCCTGAAGAAGCGCAAAAGTTAGATGTGGCACGTTCCTTAGGCACCCTTTCCCTAACATTGCGTAATCGTGCCGATAAGAAAAATTATGAAGGTGCGGCTGTAAGCAAAAATGATTTAGCACTCACACCAAACGTCTACAACGATACAGCCTCGATTGAAATTATCCGCGGCAACGTTAGCCCTGGATCAACTGGGTCAGATATCAGCGTTGTGGGCGGAACGGCAGCTTCAATTGGTGGATTAATTGGTCGATAATATGAATATGAACTTAACCAAATTGAATTATTCGCTTAAGTATCTCAAAGATACAGGCGTTGCTTATTTAACAGTTTGTTTTATGGGGATGCAACTGGTTGCTTTTCCTTTGGCAGCGCAAGAAACGGGTTCTGCGACCAAAGAGGTTGTTACTACTTCTGGTGCGCCTTCAGGCGCTTCATCACGTGATGCCCTGAGCTTGGCCGTTGGAAAATCAAAAGCTTATAAGTTTAAGAATCCAGTGGTCCGAATTTCAGTTGGTAACCCTGCGGTGGCTGACGTCATGCTGGTGAACCCACGTGAAGTCTATTTTTTGGGTAAGAAATCTGGCTCAACTAATGTCACTTTATGGCATGCTAATAATCAAACAACCAACCTGGATCTGTTTGTTGGCGGGGATACTGATTACATCATTGATCTACTCTCTGACTTATTGCCTACTGCTAAAACAATTAAAGCAACCGCTGCTGGTGAATCGATTGTGTTGAGTGGCAAAGTAGCTGATGCAGAGACAGTACAAAAGGCAATGACTATTACCGAGCACGCCACTGGCAAGAAAGTATTGAATATGCTTTCTACCAACGATTTGGAGCAGGTACTGCTTGAGGTCAAAGTTGCTGAAATCGACCGTTCCATTGCTGACGCTTTGGGTATTCAGGCTCAAGGAACCAATTTCTCATTTAATCCCTTGGGTGCTGCCGCTTTAGGTTTTAGTGCAACCGCATCTGCGAACGTGGGCGCTGGTGCTGGTTTTACGCAAACATGGTTTCAAGCCAATATGCAAAATGGTTTAGTCAAAATTTTGGCTGAACCTAACATCATGGCGATCAGCGGACAGCAGGGCGAGTTTTTATCTGGAGGAACCGTCTATTTACCAGTACCTCAGTCAGGTGTGTCCGGTGCTGTTATTACACTCCAGGCCGTTCCTTATGGCGTGGGTGTGAAGTTCACTCCAACCGTCCTTGGCGACGGAAAGATCAATCTGAAGGTTGCACCTCAGGTCTCCCAAGTGAGCTCTACAGGCGTTACGGTGACGGCAGGTGGGCAGACTCAGGTGATTCCTCAAATTTTAAGCAGAAGTGCATCTACGACCGTCCAACTGTATGACGGACAAAGTTTCGCTATTGGCGGCTTAATTTCTAACAACGTCAATGAAGTGATTAGCGCGTTTCCATGGCTTGCTTCTTTACCAGTAATTGGGGTGTTATTTAGAAGTAGTTCCTTCCAGAACAATCGTAGCGAGTTAATGATTTTGGTAACACCCCATATTGTGAAACCAATGTCTGGCAAACCTGTATTGCCTACCGATTCTTATATTCAGCCTACCCAAGCAGAGTTCTTCTTGGGAGGTAAATTAGAGGGGGCAAAGCCTGTTGATACGCAGCCACCAACTTCTATTACTCCAAGCGTAGGTTCTTCTGATGGTAAATAACTCTTTGCTGATGTCTCGTGTTGCACGATTAGTGATTGCAATCATTCCTGCAATCTCACTTATGGCATGCCAAACTGATTGGCAAGATCCAAACGAAGCTGCAGCTGTTAAAGCAGCAATTCGTGCGCAATCCGTTTATCCAGACGGACGTCCTGATGTGCCCACTTATTTAGGGGGAAGGGATGGGATTACTGCTCGCAGCTCAATTGAATCTTATCAACGCTCTTTTGCTCTACCAGCTGGCGGAGCGGGTGGTGCTCCTGCAGCCGGCGCTGCAGCACCCGCACCTACACCTACGCAGTAATTTATTGGAATAGTCATTGATTATTCTAGAAAAGTACTAAAAAATGAAAATAGTAATAATTTCGAATACAGAAGATGAGGCCTTGATCCTGCAGAAGGTGGTTGCCTCTTTTTTTGGTTCCGATCAGCTTCAGCATTTAGCCCGCATTGATGAATCATTGCATCTTGATCGCATCGATCTTCCTTCTACTGACATTATTATTGTCGACTCAGATGAAGTTCATGATGCTGATGTCCGTGCCATTTCAGGTATTGCACATGGCGATACACCGCATCCGCCTTCATTTATCTATTTAGCTACCACGACATCGCATGAAGAATTACTGCGTTTAATCCGTGGCGGTGTTTCTGATGTATTGCATCGTCCTATACAGCCAGCAGAAATTAGAGATGCGATTGACCGTATTCGCGCCAAGCGCTTGCATATTGGAAGAGCCTCTAAATGCAAGGTGCTTTCCTTTCTTTCTGGAAAGGGTGGCGCTGGTGCTACTTTCTTAGCTACCAATCTTGGTTACCTACTTGCTACAGAAGCCAATAAAAAGGTTTTGTATATTGATTTGCATATGCAGGGCGGAGATGCCCCTTTCTACTTGACCAATGCTGTTGCAACCACCACGATTGCAGACATTGTGAAGAGTTCCGAGCTGGACTCTATGATGATCGCTGCTGCAACGATTCCGATTGAGTCGAATTATTCATTGTTGCCATCCCCTGATAGCCCTGAAAAAGCGGCAGGCTTGACTGCAAATAATATTGATAATTTAATTAGCGTTGCCATTCAAGATTACGATTTCATTATTATTGATTTGCCACATATACTTGATGCATTAACTATCAAGGCTTTAGATCGATCTGATCTGATTTTCGTGGTGACTCAGCCGATCATGACTTATCTTCGTGCTGTAGCTCACATGCTCCATCTGTTTACTCGTCTCGAGTACGAGCCAAGCAAAGTGCGTATGGTTCTCAATCGAATGGACAAGGTGGGTATGTTATCGGTTGCCCGTGTTGAAGATTCTATTCAGAAGAAAATTAGTTTGACGGTGCCTAATGACTTTACGAATGCAGTAGAGGCCGTAAATATTGGTGTGTCAGTCATTAAAAGTGCACCAAAAAGTCCTATTTCTGCAGCCTTACGTGGCATTCTCAGCGAATTAGTGGGTGAGGGGGCTATTGAGGAGCCGGCGCAAAAGACATTTTTTCAAAAAATTCTTGGTTAGTAAAAGGTAAAACGCCATGTCACTCAGAGAAGTCTACACAGAGGGCGCACTTTCATCGGTTGAATATAAGGCCGATAAAAATACCAAGAAATCAGCTGCTGAGGCTATCAGTGTAAAAAGTCTTGTGCACAGCAAACTGCTGGAGCAAATGGATTTAGCGCTGATGGAGAAGCTCTCAGGAAATGAGCTCAAATCCCATCTCAAAATGGGCGTTGAGAAAATCGTTCATGAAGACAGCATGCTGATCAACGAATATGATTTAGCTAGATTAGTTTCTGAAATTCAAAATGAAGTCATTGGTTTAGGTCCCCTGGAGCCTCTCATGGCTGACCCTACTGTCTCTGATATCTTAATAAACAATGCGAAGAGTGTTTATGTTGAAAGACGCGGCCGTCTAGAGAGAACCAATACTGTTTTTGATAGCGATGATCATTTGCTCAAGATCATTGAAAAGATTGTGACTAGAGTGGGTCGTCGTATTGATGAATCCAGCCCCTTAGTCGATGCGCGCTTACCCGATGGCTCGCGTGTGAATGCCATTATTCCTCCCTTGGCACTTGACGGCCCTTCGATGTCTATTCGTCGCTTCTCAGAGATTCCGTTTGGAATGTCTGATTTGGTCAGAAATGGTTCTCTCACCGAGCAAATGGCGATATTCCTTGCGGGTGTTGTGAAGGCAAAAACTAACCTTATTATTTCTGGTGGTACGGGTAGCGGTAAAACGACCTTGCTTAATATTTTGTCAGGATTTATTCCTGATCACGAACGCATTATTACCATTGAAGATGCTGCGGAATTACGCTTACAACAGCCTCACGTTGTCAGGTTGGAAACCCGTCCCGCCAACATCGAAGGTAAAGGCGAGATTGATCAACGTATTTTGGTCAAAAATAGCTTGCGGATGCGGCCTGACAGGGTGGTCATTGGTGAGATTCGTGGCATTGAAGTTCTTGATATGTTGCAGGCGATGAACACTGGGCATGAAGGCTCTATGAGTACCTGCCACGCGAATACCGCGCGTGATGCTTTGGTGCGCTTGGAGAATATGGTGGGTATGGCTGGATTGCAGGTGGTGCAAAAATCACTACGACAGCAAATTGCTTCTGCTATTTCGATTGTTGTGCAGGCATCACGATTAAGTGATGGTAAGCGCAAAATTATGAGTATTAGTGAAGTGATTGGCATGGAAGGTGATGTCATCACGATGCAAGATATTTTCGCATTCAAACAAACTGGTGTTGGGATGGATGGCGCCGTATTAGGCGTGATGGCGCCAACTGGAATCAGGCCACGCATTGCTGACAAGTTAAGCGCCCACGGCGTTAATTTGCCAGATAAAATTTTTGAGCCCTGATTAGCACGCTATGAATTATTTGATTTACATTGCCTTCTTTCTGGGCGCCATGGCCTTTTCTGTATTAGGATGGTTTGGCGTGAGATGGTGGATCAATAACTATGGTCCCCGTAGTAGCCTCCTAAATGAGCGCATCCAGCTCCTTTCACAAAAGAATCAAAGCATTGCTAGAGCTAATCCTATTTTTAAGGAAACGCTGTTTAGCGAAAATCCAGTAATACATGATTTATTAGATCGCTTCAAATTAAGTCATGCTCTAAATGACCTCATCATTAAAGCTGGAAGTGAGTTTTCAGTCCATGAGTTCTTAATGTGGAAAGTCGGCATCATTTCGATTTCATTTATTGGTCTCTGGATATTTTTAGGTTCGCCCGTTTCAGCTTTTTGGGGTGCCTTGCTCTTTGGCGTAGCCCCGATTATTTGGCTGATGTCAGAGAACCGCAAACGTAAAGTGATTCTAGAAAAGCAGTTGCCTGACGTCCTAGAATCTATGTCACGCTCACTCAGTGCTGGACATTCCTTTGGTAGCTCGTTGCAAAATGCGGCGGCACAAGCTCCCGAGCCCATTTCATCTGAATTTAAAGTCTGCTTTGATCAATTAAATGTAGGCATGCCAATTAGAGGCGTGATGGCGGGTTTAGTTAAACGTATTGATACCTCTGATATCCGATTTTTTGCGATTGCAGTGGTGCTTAATCGTGAAGTAGGGGGCAATTTAGCCGAGCTTTTATCTGATGTTGCTGCCTTAATTCGTGGCCGCTTAACAACGCGTCTATTGATTAATACCTTGACAGCAGAAGGGCGCTCAACTGCAAAGTTTTTGGGAATATTGCCGCTGGTTGCCGTAGTATTGTTGAAGGTAATTGATCCAAGCTATTTTGATGTCATTTTAAAGAGTCCTGGTGGCATGAGGCTTTTTGGGTTTACTGCTGCATGGGCTATCCTTGGTGTTATTTGGATGCGAAAAATCTCGAATGTCCGTTTATAAAGGTAGCCAGCGATGACGATCATTTATCAATCCTTAGCGCTATTAGCAATTTTTATTTTTGCTTTTATGCTTACTTTCATTTTGATCACTTTTTTCGCCAATCAAAAGCAAGTAAAAACGCGACTTTCAAAAGTGCAGGTCAATTCTAGTCAAAGACGAAAAAAAGAACATCCCTTTGTGATCATGTTCCAACAATTACTTGAAAAATTGACTGAGTTTTCTTCGCCCACTAAACAGCATCAGCAAGAGGGTTACAAAAAGAAGTTTGTTACCGCTGGAATTAAAAGTCCTGTATGGACAACTCGATTCTTTGGCCTAAAAACCTTCTTTACCTTTATTGTCCCTGTTCTCTATGTATTGTTCGCCGCACTCTTTATGAAAGATGTATCTGGATCTGACATGTTGATCGTGGCTCTTACATTAGCGGTGGCTGGCTACTACTTGCCTAACGCCTACTTAAATTCAAAAGTCAAAAATAGAAAACAAGAAATCTTTGACGCATTTCCAGATCTACTTGATTTAATTCGAGTTTGCGTCTCTGCTGGCATGGGTTTAGATTCTGCGATGCATCGAGTGAGTAATGAAATCAAGGTATCTAGCGTTGCTACAGCTGAAGAGTTAAACCACCTGAACTTAGAGTTGCGAGCTGGTGCATCACGTGCTTCAGCCTTGCAGAACTTTGCGATTCGTTGCGATTTGGATGAAGTCAAAGCCTTTGTATCCATGATTATTCAGGCTGAGAGACACGGAACTAGCGTAAGTTCTGCGCTGGTGATTTTCTCCGAAGACTTGCGTGCTAAGCGCAAACTCTATGCCCAAGAAGTGGCCGCAAATATCCCCGTCAAACTTTCACTGCCAATTATGGTTTGTATTTTCCCGGCGATATTCGTGGTGATGCTTGCGCCTCCATTAAGCTCCGTAGTAGGCGTAATAAAATAAAACATGACCCTAAATTCTTTTTCTGAAAAGTTAAAGCTATTTTCACAAGCTAAAGTTCGCTTGCTTTGTGAAAAAGCAACTGTTGCAATTGAAACGGCTTTGCTTCTACCGGTTTTATTGCTGATGGTTTTTGGTGGCATTCAGATGACTTGTATGTACTACGACTACATGCTGATTAGCAGTGCTGCAACTGAGGCGGCGAGACAGGGAATGCTAAGTTCTACAACCCCGATGACGGCTGCGACCATGGGATCTGTGGCCAGTAGTTATTTAACCAATTCCCCTCTGATTACCTTTGGCGGTACGGCCACCACTGCTTGGACTTCAACCGTCTATTTGTGTAAAGCAACCACAACCACAACAACATTTAGTGTTGTAGATGCTAGTACTAACTGCACCACAGGGCAAAATGCAAAGCTCGGCACATCAACCTTGGCATGCCCTGCAAGTAACGATGCGAACAGGCTCACCAACTACCCCAATGGAGCATTATTAAAGGTAAATGTAAGCTACCTTTTCTTGGGTTTCTGGAAGAATATACCGGGATCTACCAATCAGCTTTCTTACACCGCACAATTTATGTGTGAGTAGCTTGCCTGAAGTTTAGAAGGCTCCCAGCAGATCTGAGCTAATAATTTTCACTGCTACCCCTAGCTTGCCATCCTTGTGTTGTACCCGTACGATTTCACCTTGGCATTGCACTTGCATTTTGCCACCCGGCGTTTCAAGATCAATCACAAAGCTGACATTTGAACCTAGGCTGTGATCATCATCCATTTCAAAGTAAGCACCAGTGGCACTGATATTTTGAATGGATCCTTTGGTGTTGCCGATAGAGAGAGGGAGTTTAGTCTGAAAACGTTCTGCACGTTTTCGGGTTGGTGATGAGGCGCTAATCTTTTTAGGATTTACGCTGGTCATTAAGTTGAGGCGATCTATTTAAGATACTTACTTGCAAAGACATAAAACTCCAGTCGGTTCTTTACGTTTAGTTTTTGATATACCGATGATAAATGATTTCTTAAAGTATGTTCACTAATATGCAATAGTCCAGAAATCGATTTCAGGGTTAACTCGCTATTAGCATGCAAGATCCTGGCAACCTTGGATTCCTTAGCAGTTAGCGATTTAAGTTTGATTTCTTCTGGGCTCATTTCTTTAGCGCTATTTTGAGCTATTTGCAATAGGATGCGTGAGGTCGCTTCCCGATTGACCCACAGTTCACCTTCATAAATCTTTTCGGCTGCCTTTAACAGGATCTCAGGCGTTTCTGATTTTTTAAGAACACCTCGGGCTCCTCTGACGATCGCTTGATCGTGAGCATCAAGGCTATTGAGGGAGGTGAGCACTAGTACCTTGCCACTAAAATTTTTGAGGAGTGTTGGGATCAGATCAAAGCCATCTTCGCCCTCTAAGTCTGGTTCTAATAAGACGAGATCAGGGTTGTGAGTGCTGACAGCCTGTAAGGCTTCTTTTGCATTAGTAGCAATGTCGCAAACTGTAAACTTCTTACTTTTTTCCAATAGCAACTTCAACCCAGAGGCCACTAGGCGATGACTATCCACCAGCAATACCTTAATAGTATTTACTTGGACAGACTTCACGACCTTTTCAGAGGCAATCGCTTGCGTATTGGTAACCATCAACATTCTGTGATTTTAGTATATAGCTACTAGTTTATACAATTATTTATAACTAGTTCCTTGGGAAGATGTCCATTTTGGTGCATGACCAAGAAAAACCACATTTATTGTTGTTTATATGGGATAAATCTCTTCTTGAATACAATCTTAATCATTCAATATTCATTTACTTCATTTTGAGATTAGCTTATGACCACTGAAAAAAAAGCCCCCATACGGGATTCTGAGAGGCTCAAAACGGTGCTGCCCGTCAGTATCGATGGCGTTAAGGGCGTGACCCGTGACATTAGCTCCAGCGGCATTTTCTTGGAAGTCGAATCTCCGCTAGAGCCTGGAACGACCGTGGAATTCTTGGTAACGCTCGATTCCCCAAGTGGTGATCTGATACTTTCTTGCGAGGGTGAAGTGGTGAGAACTGAAGAGCTAGAAAAGTCTTATGGAATTGCCACCAAAATTCTTTCTTTAAAGCTCCTACCCTTGTTGCGTGGAGATAAGTCTTGATTTGTTTGGAGCGCTTGTCAGTATTAAAGAGTTTGAATTCTATTAAAAGCACTTTCATCACATGCTTGCTGATTGGCGCTTTCCTCAGTCCCAGCTTGGCTCTAGCGGATGTATACCGTTGCGATAATAAAACTGGGGTGATTACGCTTTCTAATATTGAAAAGGGTACGAATTGTAAGAAAATGGTTTTACCTCCGCCAGACAAGAGGCTCAATCAGGCAAGCGGGGCGGATGCCTCTAAAGGTTCGTCACCTGCTACCCCGATTTCCATACAATCCAAAAATAAGTCTAGTTATGACGCAGCCGTATCTGAAAGAAAGCGCATTATTCAGGAAGAAATGGATTTGGAGAATGGACGACTCGGTGCCGTTAATAGCAAAATCTCAGCACTAAATCAGCTTAAGAAGAAAACCCCCGCACAAGAACAGGAATTGGCCTCCCTGCAAAAGAAGCAGACCCTGTACCAGTCCAACCTTTCATTGCTACAAAAGGAACTGGGAAAATGATTTGATTTGGCATCTGATTCAACGATCTTGCTAAAATAATCGGGTTATTGGTATTTTTTGCACATTTACCAAAAATAGTATTTTTCTACTATGTATTTTTGAAATATATAGTTTATAAATACTAAACAAAGTTTGATTTACATCAAAAAACACGTTTCTATATTGAAATTTTATGAACTCTGGAGGCTTCAAGTGAAAACTAAAACTCAGCAATCTGGCTTTACTCTCGTCGAATTACTGGTGGTGATTGCCATTATTGGTATCTTGACCGCCATTGGTGTACCAATGTACAACGGCTATCAAGCCTCAGCGAAGGTTAGCGCAACCAAGCAAAACTTTGACTCTATGAAGACCTTTATTGCTGGTGAAGTCACTAAGTGTTCTGCAGGTCTAGTGCCTACTTTGGCCGATCCTAAGGCAGGTGGCGCAACGATTACCTGTCCATCCGGTCTTTCTGCTACGACAGGAGCAACGTATTTCGCTGCTTATGGCTTGGCAACAATGAAAAACCCCTACAACACTTCTTCCTTAACTGCTGTGAACGGCACAGTACCGCCAGCAAATCCAGGTGAACTAGGTATTAGTGGAGCGGCAACTGCCAGCTGCCCAACCGGTCTTTCCATTCAGACTTTAATCTTGGATTCTGCCGGTGCTAATCAAAATTATCCTGTTGCCGCTGAGTGTATTAATGTTCAGTAAGATTGTTCAGGGCTAAGATTTAGTTTTAGCTTCTACAGACTAAATGGCCCGTTTATACGGGTCATTTTTTTGGGGGATATATGTTGCGTCACTTGCCATATCGATATCAAAAGCAGTTGGGTATCACCTTAATGGAGCTTTTAATTACGGTTGCCATCATTGCCATTTTGGCAGCTGTGGGTGCGCCACTGTATACCAACAATCTGCGGGTTGCTAAAAATGCGGATGCTCAAAATACGCTTAAGAGTATTTTCTTGATGGAAAAAAATTACTTTGCAGAAAATTATTGCTATTACATTACACCTGGTAGTGGCGATCAAACGAGCAGTATTAATCAGTACGTGATGGGATCAAGCACCCCAACAACGGGACCCATCGTCGTGGGTGCTAGTAATGATTTCTATTTTTATATTGCTGCTGGAACTGTTGGGTCGACAGGCAGTTGCACGGGCGCTAATTCGAATGACTATGTTGCCTACGCGCAATCGCGTAGTACTGCATCATTGATTTATTCGATTAATCAACAGAATGTAAAGACAGGATTCTAGTTTCTAGAAACTTTATGTCAGATTCTTATACCTTTGCCAATCATGGATTTAGTCAGTTTGGCTTTTGGTATGTTTTCTTTTTAGGCATTATGGTTGGTAGTTTTTTAAACGTAGTGATCTATCGACTGCCTAAAGCACTCTTTGGTGATGACAGTACGACCGAAGATCAAACCAGTCGTTCCGTCTTTTCCTGTTTGATTCATCCAGGCTCTATTACGCCTTGCTGTCATCAGAAAATTGCCTGGTTTGACAATATCCCTTTATTTTCCTGGTTGCGCTTAAAGGGGAAATGCCGTTTTTGCGCCGCCCCCATCTCTCCTCGTTATTTCGTGGTTGAACTAGTGACTGGGATGAGTTTTGCGTGGGCTTATTTTCATTTTGGACAAACTTGGACAACGCTTTTTTACTGCCTGCTTTTGGCTATCTTGATTAGCCTTTTTTGGATCGATTTAGAAACGTTTTATTTACCCGACTACCTCACCTATAGTGCGCTGTGGTTAGGCTTATTAGGAAGTGCCTTGGGCATCATTCATATCAATCCAATCAATTCTATTTTGGGTGCATGCGGTGGCTATTTATTACCGTGGTCAGTCAATTATTTGTATTGGCTATGGCGCAAGCGCGATGGCTTTGGCGGTGGAGACTTTAAGTTGCTCGCAGTATTTGGTGCTTGGTTAGGCTTTTCAGCCATCATGCCTATTTTAGCTATTGCCAGCCTGCTGGGTCTAGTCAGTACCGGTTTACTGATGCTCATTCGTAAAGAAAAGCTCAGCCTTGAGAGAATGTTGCCCTTTGGGCCGTTCTTGATCATGGCAGGTAGCTACCTCATGATGTATGGCACACCTACTTGGTTTTTTCATTGAGCTTTCCAAATGCACGCATACATTGATCAACATGATTTCAAAATAGCATTGCAAATCGAACTAAAAAAAGATAGAGGACAAAGGTAAGAATATGAGCATGATTGAAAAAGCACTGGCATATGTTGCGGCTTATAAATTATCCGATTTGCATTTTCATGAAAATGAACCTGTATCGATTCGGGTTGATGGCGTGATTCAAACCTTCCCAGAAGATATCTTGACAGCATCTGAGATGAATCAATTCATTGAGCAACAACTGAGCAAAGAACAGCAAATTGATTTCATGCAAAATTTAGATGCTGACTTAGCCGTTGAAGCTGGCAATATTCGGTTTAGGGTGAATCTTTTTAAAACCTCTCGTGGCTTAGCTGCCGTCATGCGCAAAATTGAAACGCAGATTCCAGCATTTGATGTGCTTGGGTTACCGCCCGTTGCCAGGGATGTGATTGAACTGGAGAATGGCTTAATCTTGGTGACAGGACCAACGGGTTCTGGCAAATCAACTACATTGGCGGCGATGATTGATCGTATTAATCGTACCCGCCATGAGCACATCATCACGATTGAAGATCCGATTGAGTTCATCCATCAAAATCAAAAATGCGTTGTTTCACAGCGTGAGGTGAAAAGAGATACCTTGTCTTTCTCTTCCGCTTTGCGAGCATCATTGCGTGAAGATCCCGATGTCATTCTGGTAGGTGAGTTGCGTGATTTAGAAACCATTCAATTGGCGCTGACTGCTGCAGAGACTGGCCATTTAGTCTTCGGCACTTTACATACCAGTGGGGCGCCTAATACGATCAACCGTATTATTGACGTATTTCCGCCGCAACAACAAGATCAGGTTAGGGCTCAGCTCTCGCAATCGCTGCGATTGGTGATGACGCAACGCCTGATAAAACGTAAAGATGCGCCAGGACGGATTGGCGCATTTGAGGTGATGACCTGCAACCCAGCGGTACGTAACCTGATTCGCGAAAACAAGGTCTTTCAAATTCCAAGCGTCATGCAGACCGCTAGAGGTGAGGGCATGATGACGATGGAGTCATCATTACAGCAGTTGGTACAGTCCGGGCAAATTGAGGCCACATGAAGCAAAGGGGCGTGAGCTTTCTTGAAATTATTGTGGTCGTGGGGATTCTGATGATCGTCAGTGCCTTTGTATCTCCTTCCATCATGGACTGGCGCAGTAAGCGCGCCCTGGAGTCTGATTATTTGGCCTTACTCTCCAACATCGATTTTTTAAAGACTCGCGTCCGCACTATCAATGGGACTGGCTTACTAATATGCAGTAGCCCCACACGCTTGAGCTATCAAATTTCTTCTAACCCACAATCATCGTCCTCGGTCGTTTCAAGTAGCTTTACGAGCAATATTGTTGAAAACCCTCTGACTAAAGATCCCAATTTTAATATTCTCACTGGTGAATCTTCGCTGGTCAGTTTGATTTGCTCTGCTGGGAGAGGTATTTTTGCTACCAATGGCTTAGCAGGTGTTGAGGGTAGTGGCAGTGCGATTGATATTGAAGTGAATCGTGGCGGCAATCGTGCCAGCTACGGGGCCTATCGGGTCTTGGTCAATCAAACCACTGGCTTTGTGCAGAAATACAAATGGCAGCAGTCTACAGGTTTATGGATAGAACAAGACTAAGCCTCTCTTCTCACAAACGTTCCCTAGGCTTTACTTTGGTTGAAGCCATGGTTGCTATGGTGATCTTCACCATTGGGTTTAGTGGGCTCTATTTTTTCTTTGGGATCGCCCAACAAGTGATCGCCGATTCTGAAAAAAGAATGTATGTGAACTTAATGGCCGATCGCATTATTGAAACGATTGCGGCGCAGGCTATGCGTCCCACCACCGATTCATTAAACCCTTTTACTAACCCCAGTCAATATGCCGGCAGTTTAGCGACCTGCAACTACTCAGCCACAGATGATCGTCAGGCATGGTGTACGGATTTAAATGCCAATATTGGAGCATTAAATACGGCTTCAGGCTTAGAAATTAGACAGATAGATGTTAGCAATGACGGTACTGGCCTCATTGTGAATGTGAGCTTGGTCACGAATGGTGGAACAGTCAGTGCGTATTTCACTCGCAAGTTGAGGAAAATATGAGAACACCCAACAAGCAACAGGGCGGATATACACTGGTTGAGTTATTGGTAGCCTTGGCAGTTTCGTCGATTGTGATTGCGGGAACTTACGCAGGGTATTCCTTTTTTTCACAGCAACAGCAAGTGCTGACAGCTCAAACTGAAGTCGATCGCAATGCCTTAAGAGCCATTGATTTATTTAAGTCAGATGTGCGGATGGCAGGCTATTTAGATTACAACGATATCAACCCCATGACAGGGAGTCAGGCCATTAAGATTTTATCGGCCAATCCTGGCGATATTATTTTTGTCTATGATGATTACGATAATTTAGGTGTTCTATACAGAACCTTGATTCGCTATTACTTAAGTCCTTATGCACCAACTGGCGGGACTAGTAGAAATCGCTTAATGCGCGAGTGGCGTAAGTGCAGTAATCCAGCTTCATTTTGTGATTTAGCCAGCTCCACCCCTGTTTATGGCAGCACTACTGGTGAGCCTGTTTTGGATTGGGTAAAAACATTTACCGTGCAAGGTTTAAATGCAAAGTCTTCCGGAACGTTCAGCGGTCAATTTCAAACGATTCAGGCTTATTTATTAATTCAATCGCCTCGTAAGATTGATGGTAGCAGCCGCATCGTGACAAAAAATTTCACCATTATTACGAGGGCAAAAAATGTGTCACTTGTCCCGTAAACCCATCTTAGTTAATCCCCATTTACTGCGCAGATCTCAGGAGCAGTCGGGGATTGCGCTGGTCGTGACGCTAATCTTGTTATTGGTGTTAATGGTAATGGGGGCAGGGGTTTCGTATATCGCTACCATGCAGTCTGATTTGGTTGCAGCGGTTGCCAATAAACCGATTTCGATCGAGGCCGGAGAAACCTGCTTTGATAATGCGATTGAATGGTTTGCCACTTCAGCCGGTAATTCATGGATCAAAGGCGTGGGAACAGCTTATGATTTAGCCGCTACTGGAGCCCCGCTAAATGGCAAGACTATGCTGGCAGATACGATCCCGCTAGGGCAAACCGATGCCAGAAGCGCTAAGTTTAAAGATAGAGCCGGTCGTGCCAGTTATTCATCTTGCCTGGTGCAGAAATTGGCGAGTACGGCCTCTTTAGGCATTGGTAATGAGGTGGGTACCAGTAATGGCTATGGCGTCTCTACTTTCACCTACACCATCAAAATCACATCGATTGGTAATTACAACGTGCCTTTAACTGGAAGCGCGATCAATACGACCTTTTGGCAATCAAATTCTAGTCGTTCTGTCTTGGAGGCGGTGGTGCAATACACCCCGTAAATGATGAACATGATGCATATAAAACTTCAACGTCAATTCTTCTGCGTTAGTTCTTTTTGGATCGCAAGCGCACTGCTCGCGCTGGGTGTGAACGCACAAAGTTTACCGACTTTCGGCATTATTCATAACAGCACTACGACGGCGAGTCAGACTATTGCTCTGGGCGTCAATCCCGCAGGGCATTTAAATACTCCCACAGGATCTGGCACTGTGGCGAACAATGCTAATACCTTAAATTCAAGTCCTCCAGGTTCGGTAGGCACAGCTTATAAATGGGGTGGTGGTAAACCGATCTCTGGTAATGGTACGAACTACCCAGCTGGCTGGTACGACGGCACATCGCCAGGGAGTAAATGGGAAGGATGGGGCGCAAGTGGAGCCTTACCCGTCACTGCTAAAGTGATTTCTGCTTATGCCTCAGTAGATGCCGGTGGTATTTCAAGCAACATTACGGTGAAAAGTTTTGTGGTGGACTCCACCAGTATTAAATCTACAGTATGGATTAGTGATCCAGCAGATCTAACCAAGGCTCCGCTCTTAGAAGTGACGCATGTCTATGGGCCCACTTCGGGCACCACCAATCCCAATCTGTTTCAAGCGCTAGTCACGATCACCAATATTTCTGGGGGCACTCTCACTGATGTTCGTTACCGTCGCATCATGGACTGGGACATGTTGAATAATCTGACGACGGTTTATACCGACATGGTAGGGGTGGCAGCCTCTTATGGAAGTACGTATACCCCAAAGGTATTTGATGCTTGTGATAACGGGGGTGCCCATTATTCGATTACCCCAGATCCTTCAGTAGCTTGTAAACCAGCCCCCTTGCCCGTGACGACTTCTGTTCATGTGGATTACGCTGGGCTTGGTGGCACTGTCAACAATACGTCGACAAATTTAGGGGCTTCATTCACTTTCCAGTTTGGCGATTTATTGTGTAACGAGTCTGCCATTTTCTATATTTATTATGGTGCTGGAGCTTCCAAGGCTGAGGTTACGAATGCCCTCAATATAGTTGGGGCAAGCATTTATTCATTAGGTTATGACATTAACTATCCAACGATCGCTTATGGCTTCGGCTTTAAGGGTGTTAGTGGTTCTGCAGTAGCGCCTACCTTGCCAACCAAGACTGCCTCTTTGCCAGCAGGAAGTAGCACCAGTCAGAATGTATGGCAAACCTATGCACCTCCAGTGTTAGGAGATTCAACCATTTATCAAGCGCTTTTCAAATACCAAAAAGACAAACAGTGGATTGGTGAGATTAAGCGTTATGACTTAGATGCTACTGGTGCGATTTCTACAAATGCACCCGTTACGGCGCAAGCAAAATTATTAACGAGAGCTGCTGTTAATGGATCTTTTGCCAATGGCGGTAGATCGATTTGGACGGTAGGTTATGACCCAACGTGTATGTCATCAGCATTACCGCTTGATGGGACGTATAACAATGTCACGATCGCCAATAGCACCAAGTTAGAAAGTTTGCTGTACAACTGTCCCGCTACTTCGAATGCGACCGCCACCCAAGACTTGGTGAACTTTGTGAGAGGTTTGAATTCTTCTTGGGAGGAGAGCTCTGCTACTACCGCAGTGCGAAGTTCAGTGCTCGGCGATACCTATCATTCTGAAATGGTGATGGTTGGCGCCCCCAATGCTCCTTGGAGTTCAGATGTAGCGACCTTTGGTAAATCAGAGGCCTATTATCGCTACCTACATGATTACAGCTCGTTTATGAGTGCCAATGCTACTCGTAGATCACAACTCTATGTTGGTTCAAACGATGGCATGATGCATGCCTTCGATGCAGATTTGAATGAGCGTTGGGCATTTATTCCGCCAGCAGTGATGCCGATGCTGCGAAATGAGACTGGCAGTAAGGGCTTGAATGCTGGATCAGGAACTAGCAATAGTATTTTTAGCGTTGACGGACCGATTACCGTAAAAGATGTTTATTTTTACGGCCAAGGTGTTTGGAAAACGGTCTTGATGGGTGGCTTGGGTTGGGGCGGCAATGGCTATTACGCCCTAGACATTACCAATCCCGATGCACCTGCACATCTTTTTACGGTGAATAACGATACGACTAATAAAGCGATTAATTACTGGGATGCGAGCGGTAAAAAATCAACTTTTGCTTATAGTTCTACTTGCACTACTTTTGATTATTCAAAACTGGGTGGGGCATGGTCAAGGCCAGTCATTATGCTGTTGCCATATGTTGAAGGCTCAACCAATCAGCGTTGGATTGCTGCCTTTGGCGGTGGCTTTGCTGGTGGCGCTTCTTCTACCGGCACCACGTCTGCTAGCTCTTACGGTTCCTATGTATACGCATTAGAACTCGAACCAGATAGCACTAAATCGACGGCCTCGTGTGGTGCCACAGGATCATCGGTCGTCACTTCAACGGGTGGCCATGTTTTGGTGGCAGCACCCGTTGCTAGTGACACTACTTCGAATATTCCCAATGGCGTGACAGCCGATTTAACCGTCATTACTGGCGATGGTACTTCCTTAGCCAATTACTATGGCGGTTTAGCGTATTTCACTGATTTACAAGGTAAATTGTGGAAGATGAACCTCAGCAAGCAAAGCTTGACTGATAGTAATGCGGGATTATTTACCCTGTACGAGTCCTTTTTAGACCAAGCTAGCCTAGCAAATGACCGTCTGGCCTATAACCAATTGGGTTCTACGATTGTTTCTGGAACGGCAGCGAATGGTGCCACGGTGAACCGACTTTTTAACTACTTTGGCTCTGGAGATCAGATTAGGCTACAAAGGCGGGTTTCTACCATCAATAACCGCATCTTTGGGGTCATGGATTCAGATTTCCCAGCTACACTGCTGACCCAAACCAACCAGACCGTTAGCACCTTTACCAACGTCAATAGCCAGCAGTGTTCGGTGAATAACTCTTGGTATGCCGATGTTTACGCCAAAACCGGGGTCAGTCCCGCAGCCGATTATCAAAAAGTGATTGGGCGGGCTGCCGTATATAACAAGTATGTGTATTTCACAGCCTATCGCCCAGAAGACTTATCTTGCCCGCTTTACGGTACTAGTCGCCTCATTGAGGTGACTGATAGTTGCCTGACTGGAAGTGGCGGAGCCCTCATTGGCCAAGGCTTAGCCAGCGCCCCAGTAGTTGATGGTAAGGGCAATATTTACGTGGGAATGAGTAACCTAGCCCCAGGCTCTACGCTGGCTAGTGGGCGGGATAACTTAGCCAAGTACAACTCAAGTAATGCAAGCCCAACGGGGCAGGTTAAATATAAGTCTTGGCGTGAAAAAAAGGTATATTGAGCCCTATGACTTTTATATATACTTTTGACATATTTTGCGATTTATTGGCTTCTGAATGAATAATCCTTTGCAGCCGTTGCTACGGTACTTTATTGATTTATTGAGCAAGTACTCCATTAAACAGGAGGACGTTATCGGGGTCGATATCACCCCAAATTACATCCGTGTTGCTCAGTTAACCGAAGACCATGGCAAATGGCTTTTGGAAAAAGTAGGATCGAAGTATGTCAGCGATCATGCAAGCTTGGTGGATATTCAAACCAACCAAGATTTATATGTCAACAAACTCAAAGAACTCATTGTTGGAGCTAAATTAGAGACGCCCAATGTGGCTATCTCCATTCCGATTACCAGTGCGATTATTCGTACCGTCACTCTGCCATTAATGAGTGATGAAGAAATTGAAAGTGCGATTGAGTACGACAGTTTATGGAGCAATATTATTCAGCTTGCTGAAAAGCTTGAAGAGTACTCCATTTTTTGGCAGGTGATTCGTCGCAATGCCTCCGAAAATACGATGGAGTTGCTTTTTGTAGCTTCCAAATTATCGGAGATTAATCATTATGTCCAAATTGCTACTAAGGCAGGTTTAAATCCAGTAGTAGTGGATGTGCGTTGTTTTGCGATTCGCAATGCCCTGAAAACGCAACAATTGCGCACGCAAAAAACCATCGCCTTGATCGAGTTTGGTCCGAATGAAAATTATGTGCTGATTGTGACCGATGATGCCCCATTTATTTACGACATTTATGTCTCTGAATCTGATCGGGCATTAATCGAGAATGGTGTTCCTATTGGTGAAGCAGGGGATAGACTTTACGATCGTCTCTCTGGGCAAATTCGTCAGGCCTTTAGAGCCTACGAAACCAAAGTAGGGTCCAATTTGATTGAGAAGGTGCTGCTGGTTTCTCCTATTCCCGATACAGGTGAATTGTTGATTCAATTAAGAAACTGTCTAGATGGATATCGTGTGGAGTTATTTAACCCGCTATTGGATTTAGCGATTCCAGCAAACTTACAAGACAAGATTGGCTCTGAGAAAAATAGCTCCCTCTTTAGTTCTGCATTAGGACTGGCTACTCGTAAAGTAGATATTTTTGGTTATTACAAATATGTCACTGGGGTCAACAACGTCAACTTATTGCCCAATAAGGACAATGTCCGGCGTGCCGAGAAAAAGAAAATTCTTTCTAAACTAGGTATAGGTGCGGCGGCAGCTGCCCTCGTGTTGTTTGTGATGTTTACCTTGCTAAACCAAATATTGTCCTCAGGCACCACCGATCCCCAATACCAAAAGGCAGTGCGCTTAGAGGAAGATGTCAGACTCAAAGAATCTATTCTGACAAAGCTGACAGCGCAGAAGGCACGTTACAGTCAAATGTTGCAAGCTAGTAGTGAAATTAAATCAAATCAGGCGACTACCTACGCATTGTTAAATGCCGTCAATGGTGTTGTGCCAGGGGGTGTGTGGTTTACGGAGTTAACTTTTGAGAACCCAACGACCTTGAACATTAAGGGCGATGCCGTGAATGATCAAGTGATTGTCAATTTGGTTGATCGCCTGCAAGGTCTACCCATGATTGCCCATGCCTCATTAAGCACGATGGCTCTGAATAGCGCTCCACAAAATAGCCAGCGGAAGGGCGCAGGCAGCTACAAGCAATTTCAGGTTAAATGTGTACTGAAATTAGATGTTCCCAGTGGAGATTCAGCCAAGTTACCGCCAAAGCGATTATAAAAAGATATGAACTTCTCTGAACTTAAAAATATAGACCTTGGCGCACTCCTGAAGGGTGCGCTCACCAAAAATTCCTCAGTCACTGGCCCCCAAGCCAAGATGATTTTGTGGGGCGCCTTTGGCACGCTCTTATTTATTGCTTATATTGTTTTCTTCTTTATGCCTTATTTGGCTGAGCGAGAGCAAATTCAGCAAAAGATCGCCGCTATTCCTGAGATGGAAGCCAAAATTAAATATTTTGATGTGGTCAATAAAAAGGCTCAGGAAGATTTATTTCAGGCTGAAATGAGTTACATGGAGCTCAACCGTTTATTTAGCGTGGAATCTGAATTAGAGAATTTATATCAGCGCTTAAGTCAGATGGCTACTTCACAAGGTCTGGTGATCAGTTCGCTATCAACCGACGGTGAAGAAGCAGTTTATGCCGGGGGCAGAACCACCCCTCCAGGTCAGCCAATTCCGGGAGCTGCTGGCGTGCCGCCAGCACCCATCGCAGCAGGCGCTCCTGCCACACCTGCACCTATCCCGCTTTTTTATCGGATCAAACTCAAAGTCGAGTTAACAGGAAACTACAACCGCTATATGCGGTATCGCAAGTTGTTGGCTGGATTTGAAAAAACTGTCAATATTGATAAGGAACAAATTATCTTGATCAGTGGTGACAGCCATGGCATGGTGCAAGTGAAATCCCAGCTCTCGACTTATCGTTTGCCACAAAAATTACAAGCCAAAGCTTCTACTTCTCACTTCCTATTACGGGCTCTGGATTTTGCGTTTGGAAATTTAGTGAGTCATGCTAGCGCCGCTACGAAACAGGAAACAGCTGCTGGATTATTAAAGAATGAGCAGGTGGTCGTAGAACCTCCGATAACAGATAGTGCACGTGTCAATGATCGGGACCCTTTTTCAAAATCCTCTAGTGGGATGATCGAAGGCGGTCGAGATCCGCGTTACTCCCCATTGCTGATGGCTGATCCACAGTCTTATGTCATCATGGGCGTCGTGGTTTCAAGCTCAGTTAAGGCAGCAATGATTAGGACAGATTTTAGGGAAAGCTTTGTGGTGCGGGTGGGTGATCGCTTAGGAAATCAAGGTGGGGTCATTGCCGATATTGACATGGACGGCATTATTTTGCGTCAGCCCTCTGGCAAGATTCGTTTATATCTGCAGTCGCAAGCAGGACAGTTTCCTCCTGTCGATCCTAGCAAGTCTGGGGGCGCAAGATGAACAGTATGAAGACTATGTTCACCTACCTTTCTCTTGGGTTGCTAATGGTGTTAGCAGGCTGTCAAAACAGTTCTTTGCCACCGCAATCGAACGCACAAATGCGTGAAAAAATGGGCTTAGACCCAGAGCAAATCATGAATGAGCTTGCTCCTAAAACCCAGAGGACTCTAGAAATTGGTCCCAAAATTGATAAGAAGCCTAATGAGGAATTGGATGCTCAAAGGCGTCACTTCATCAACGAGTCACAGCGCACCGAAGATGGCAAATGGAAGTCATTTAATGTGACCTTAAATTTTGTGGATGTGGATATTCGCGAACTGGCTCAAGCAATGACTCAGGTATCGGGTGTCAATATTCTGGTGGGAGATGAGGTTGAGGGGACGGTCACTGTCAAAATTTCTAACGTACCCTGGGACCGCGCGCTCGATAATATTTTGCGTATCAAGGGTTTGTCAAAGAGTGTCGATAGTGAAGCTGGCATTATTCGGATTCAAAGACCGGAGACCGTACTTGCTCGAGACGAGTTTGAGCGCAAGCGTTTAGAAGAAGTGAGTAAGCAGCTAGCAGCTAAAAGGATTATCAGTACCCAATATACGGAAATTTTCCGCCTGTATTACACCAAGCCTGCAAAGGTGAAGTCTCAGTTAGAAGCCATTTTTGGGGGCTCGGGTCCGGCTGGTGCTGTGCTGGTGAGGCCACCTGGCGGCATTATTGAGATTACTACTGATGAGCGTATTAACTCCGTCATTATTAAAGGTACTAAAAGTGAGATGGAGTTAGCGGCTAAGTTGATTTCAAAACTAGATATCCGCACACAGGAAGTATTAATTGAGGCTTTTGTAGTTGAGGCAAGCGACAACTGGCAGCAAGAACTGGGTGTGCGTTTGGGCGCTTATGCCAATGTGAACTCTGGTCCGACATCGATCGGTGGGGTTGGGGTTGCAGGCCCTAATAGCGCGGCAAGTAATCTTGCCTTAGGCACAGCGGCGGGATCTGTCTTCAATCAACCTGTCACCGGTCTAGCCAATCCGTTTGGTTTGGGTTACTTGTATCAAACCACAGCAAACGCCTTAAAGGTGGAGTTGACTGCCTTAGAGCAATTAGATCTCTTGAAAATTGTTTCGAATCCACATGTATTCACAATGGATAACGAAGAAGCTGTTGTCATTGATGGTGTGCAAATTCCATACCCTGTTCCAGGAGTTGGAACCAATCAGATCACTTACGAATTTAAAGATGCCGCACTGAAATTAACCGTCACTCCAAGCGTAGTAGGCGATGGTAATTTGTATTTAAATATGATTGTGAATAAAGACTCTCCAAATTACAGTACAACTCCGCCTTCCATTAATAAGCGCGAAGTCAGAAGTAAGCTGTTAATTAAGGATGGAACGATTGCGGTGATTGGCGGTATCTACGATCAAACGCAAGAAAACCAAGTCATTAAAGTACCTTTGTTAGGTGATATTCCTTTCTTGGGCGCCTTATTTAGATACAACAAAAAAGTAGATAACAAGACGCAGTTGCTGGTCTTTATTGCACCTAAGGTCTTGAACTAGCAATGACTTCACTGCTTGATGTATCACATGAAATGGCACGGTTTACTTTGGATCGTGGTCTAGTAAACCCAGTAGATTATCGACAGGCAGAGTTACAAAGTCGACAAAGCGGGCAGCATTTGTATCAAGTTTTGGTTAATTCCAAATTCATTAGTGATGCAAGCGTTAAAGAAAGTCTTTCAAGTTATTTAGATTTGCCTTTGACGCCATCTGCAGTGGTGGATGATGTAGCAGCCCATTTTGTCGATGTCATCCCCAAAAATTATGTCATTGATAATCGCATCATTCCTTTTTCGATCAGCGATGCCGAAATTAAGGTGGCGATTTCTGAGCCTAGCGCCCTGAGAGGGATTTCTAGTGCGAAGCTCATTACCGGTAAAAAAATTTACGCCACCATCGTTTCTCCTTTAGAAATGGAGAAATTGCTGCACATTGTCAAAACAAGAACCCCCACAAAAGACCCTGTTGATTTCCGTTTAAGTGCCCCTATCAGTGGCAGTAGCAATTCGACTGCGATTGAGTTAAAGGATGGCTTAAAGGTTAAGAAGAAGCCAGGAGCACTCTTTGGAGAAAAAGAGCTAAAAGCAGCCGCACCTGAAAAAAGTGCTGCCAAGCAAAAGCCTATTGCTGGATTAGCACCTGCCGAAGAGCAGGGTGGGCAAATTATCTTAATTGTGAATGCCATTATTTTTGATGCAGTGAATAAGGGCGCAAGTGATATTCATATTGAGCTCTATAAAGACGTCGCTACATTGCGCTATCGTATTGACGGTGTTCTGCAAGAGGTAGTTGAGTACAAAGAATTCTTGTATGCCAATTATTCAGCTATCACTACGCGTATCAAAATCATGGCCTCGCTTGATATTTCTGAAAGACGTTTGCCGCAGGATGGCGCGATTGTGACTGCCTTGCCCAATAATCGAGATATTGATTTGCGCGTCTCGATTTTGCCCACTGTGTTTGGCGAACGGGTTGTGATGCGTATTTTGGATCGCGAAGGCGTTGCTTTTGATCTGGACAGGCTGGGCTTCCCAGAAAAAGAATACAAGGATGTGATTGCTGCAATTGATGCATCCCAAGGTATGGTCTTGGTTACTGGCCCAACCGGCTCTGGTAAGTCGACGACTTTATATGGTGCCTTACGACGCCTCAATAAACCGGGTATCAATATTCTGACTGCCGAAGATCCCGTGGAATTTACGGTTGAGGGCATCGGTCAGGTACAAATTCGTGATGATATTGGTTTGGGTTTTTCGCAGGCGCTCAGATCGTTTTTGCGTCAGGATCCTGAGGTCATTTTAGTCGGTGAGATTCGCGATAAGGATACTGCTGACATCTCGATTAAGGCTGCCTTGACCGGCCATTTGGTGTTATCGACTCTTCATGCGAACGATGCGATTAGTACGATTGTGCGTTTGGTCAACATGGGTATTCCAGGGTACTTAATTGGGGCAGCCCTAACGCTGGTGATTGCCCAAAGGCTGGCTAGAAAAATTTGCCCCCATTGCAAACATGAGCATGAGGGAAATCATCAGGCGATATTGTTGGATTTAGGTTTTAGTGCTGAGGAAGCTCTCACAGTTAAACCATTGATTGGCAGTGGCTGCGATAAATGCAACAACACCGGCTATAAAGGCCGCCAAGGTATCTATGAAGTATTGAAAGTCAGCGATCATCTGAGAGCTGCCATTATTGATAATGCGGCAGCGACTGTCTTGAAGGATATTGCTGCTCAGGATGGCTTTCGGAATATTCAGGAAATAGGGCGCGACATGATTAAAGATGGGCGTTTGACTATCGAAGAGTATCAGCGCAACCTGATTTTTCACTGATAGCCACCAGCCATGCCAGACTTCGCTTGGAAAGGTATTAAAAATACCCAGTACTTAAATGGAACGATCAATGCACTCACTCGGGATGAGGCAGCATTTAAGCTCAAAGAAGATGGCATTATCATCACTGCGCTGGCAAAGCAAAGTCGGGAAGGTGAAAAAAAGGACGGCAAGCTAGTTCCAAAGTTCAACTTCAAGTTTGCTTTGCCAAGAAAAGTCAAACTCGTCAAGATCATGATCGCAACGAAAAAAATGGCCACCATGTTGCGCTCAGGATTGGCTATTCTGCCCTCTCTAGAAATGGTGCGTGATCAAGTCGATGATTCGCTGCTGAAGAAAACCATCAGTGAGATTTATCAAGACGTTGAAGCAGGGTCAAGCTTATCCAAGGCATTTGGAAAGCATCCAGAGGTGTTTGACCCTATTTATATCAACCTAGTACGAGCAGGAGAATCGAGCGGTAGCTTAGATATCTTTTTGGACAAATTGGTTTTGAGTATTCGGAAAACGATCAAAATTCGCAAGAGTATTCAATCGGCATTGCTCTATCCAACAATCTTGTTGGTTGTGGCTACGATTGTGTTGGCGATCATGATGATTTTTGTAGTGCCTGTTTTTGCCAACATGTTTGGTAGCATTGGTTCACAACTGCCAGCCCCGACGCTTATGATTGTCAATCTGAGTAATTTCATTCGCGATCCCCTGGGCGGTGGCGTGCTTGTGGTGATTTTGGTGAGTAGCTTCATCGCATTTCGGATAATCTTAAAGCGCAGTTTGCCAATTCGTAGAAAATGGCATCGATTCATTTTGCGGATCCCATTAATTGGCGATATGGCCTTGAATTCCAATATTGCTCAGGTTGCCATGGTTTATGGAAACTTAACCAATGCAGGGGTACCTGTAATTGAGGCTTTGGATATTACTGCTGAGTCGAGTAAAAACGAAATTATAAAAGACGGTATTCAAGCAGCCAAAAGAGGCGTATTTTCAGGAGAGCCTCTATCTGAGCTTTTGGGAAAAATTAAAATATTTCCGAGTGCGTTTTCTCAGCTGGTCTCAGTTGGAGAGCAAACCGGCAATATGAGTGAGATGCTTGAGACGATTAGTAGTTACTATGAGGAAGAATTTGATACTTCCGTCGATAAAATGTCGCAAATGATGGAGCCAATCATGATCTGCTTTTTAGGCGGTGTGATTGGATTTATTCTGGTTGCTATGTATCTGCCCATCTTTAAGATGGGGCAAATCGTTACAGGCTAAGTGCAATGATTTATTCTTTACCTGCGAAGACTATTTTCATTTTCAGTGCTCTGCTGTTCCAGGCTGGAGTCTCTAGCGCGCTAGCTGCCAATCAAAAGTATGAAGATATTTCATTGGCCAATCGCTATGAGCTTAGACAATCCCTAGCATCTGAAATCAATACTATTAGTTCGTTTCAATCAGCGCGGCTGGCTGTGAATTGGATCGCATATCAGTCCCGCAATCTTGCAGGCAAAATTCCCAATGAGTCTGTTCGTCGAGAATGGCTGCGGATGGTGCACTATGAGGCCATCAGATATAAGCTCGATCCAGATTTGGTTTTAGCACTGATTGAGGTTGAAAGTGGCTTTAATCGATTTGCCCTATCTAAGGTGGGTGCTAGCGGTCTGATGCAGGTAATGCCATTTTGGAAAGATTTGATTGGTGATACGCGCGATTCATTATTTGATGTGAGAACGAACCTGCGCTATGGTTGCATTATCCTGAAGCACTATTTAGATATGGAAAACCAAAATCTTACCCGGGGCTTAGCTAGATATAATGGTAGCCTTGGTGAGGATCTGTATCCCAATATGGTTATGGCCGTTTGGCATTCTAAATATCATTATCTAGAAAGTTCAAATTGAAAATCTTTTCAATGAAATCTAAAGCCTTTGTTTGGCTCTTGGTGGTTTTGAACATTGCCTTGGCAATGTGGGTTAATAAAGAGCTAGGTACCCCTTGGGGTTGGATACCAACCCATTTGACATTAGAACAATTACCCCGGTTTTTGGAGGTACTAGCAGGCACCCAGTTTGTCTTACTAGGTTTTACTTTAGATAGAATTTTTAGAAATTCTGTTCACTTCATCAATTCTAAGAAAAAACAAGGTCTTATTCCTGCTGTCGTAGTAGACGCTGGCTCAATAGTAATTTGTTCTTTAGTAGGCTTACTCGGCTATATCTTGTTATTCGATCAATCGATTAATACCCTGATTGCCGCTTCTGGCGCATTAGGTTTAGCGCTTGGCTATGCCTTAAGAGACATGATTGCAGATGTAGTGGCTAGCGTTACTTTGCAAACAGATCATCTCATCTCGATTGGAGATTGGATTGAGTATGCCGAATCAGGTACGCCCTGTATTGCTAAGGTCATCGAGATGGATCGTCGTTATGTGACCCTAGAAAATATTGATGGTAGAGCTTATCGGATTACTAATAATCGTTTTTTAGCGATTACTTTCGTTAATATCACACAGCACTCAGGATTTACTATCCGAGAATTAATCATCCCAGTGGATACTCAATATAACTCGGATAGAGTATTGGAGGTCTTAAGCTCTGCGATGGATTATGTATGCAGAGGGTACCCGCAGTTTAGTGCTTGGTTTAGATGCTATGTGTCACAGATTCAAATTGGTTCTGTCGCTTATAAAATTCGCTATGAGTGCAGAGAAGATGGTCAAGTTGACGAGACTAAACATTTAGTTTTAAAGCATGCGCTACGATTTTTGAGAAGTTCTGGGATTTCATTTGACTCATCCATGCTGGTACAAAATGTGGAATCCTTACATGCCAGTAACTTTTCGCCTTTGCTCGATGTCTACCCATTTGGCATCTTGCGCGTGCTGGCTGAGGATGAGATTTCTGAACTTTCTAAAACCGTCAAATCGCTGCATTTTAATCCTGGCCAACAAGTCATTGAGCAGGGCGTTATAGCTGACAGCATGTACATTATTGCCGAGGGCTGCCTAGAAGTAATCTCTCACAATAATAAAGGTGAAAAAGTTGTTTTAGCCAACTTGTGGCCTGGTGATTGTGTCGGAGAAATGTCCTTACTCACCGGTGAGCCGCGCTCTGCTCATGTTTACGCGAGATTAAATACCCATTTAATTGAGATTACCAAAAATGAGTTAGCACCTATTTTGGCTAAGAATCCTCTGCTGGTAGAGCGTATTTCCATATTGCTGGCAGATAGAGTAGCCCATAAACAGAAGACCCTGAATCAGTCAGCCCAAGAGAGTGTGGCTGAAGAAGTGAAGGTCTCTCTGGTGCTCAAGATTCTGAAGTTTTTTGGAAAATCTTAGAAGGGTAGTGTTGCATCTGGCTTGGCTGCAAGCAAAGCCACTTTAAATTCTGCCTGAATTCGCTCAATCGCCTCAACACTGTCAGCCTCAAAGCGCATGACCACTACAGGGGTGGTATTCGATGGTCTGGCTAACCCAAAACCATCTGCATATTCAACTCTGACACCATCAATCGTATTGATCGACTCTGCAGTGGGGAATTTGGCATTGGCCTTAATCGTTTCTAGTAGAGAAAATGGTTCGCCCTCGACACAGGCCAGTTGCAGTTCTGGCGTACAAATGGCATTTGGTAAAGTATTTAGGGTCTGATTAGGATCGGTTTCTTTTGAGAGGATTTCTAATAAGCGTGCACCTGTATACAGACCATCATCAAAGCCAAACCAGCGATCTTTAAAAAAGATATGCCCACTCATTTCACCAGCAAGAGGCGCGCCTGTTTCTTTGAGTTTGGCCTTGACTAAAGAGTGTCCCGTTTTCCACATGAGCGGCTGACCACCATATTGTTTAATCCAGGTCGCTAAGTTGCGGGTGCACTTCACGTCATAAATAATTTGGCCGCCAGGATTGCGCGATAAAACATCTTTGGCAAAGAGCATCATTTGACGATCAGGGAAAATCACTTGACCATCTTTGGTAACAACGCCCAAGCGATCAGCATCTCCATCAAAGGCAAGCCCTAATTCGTTATCAGTAGTTTGCAGGTTTTTAATCAGATCTTGCAGGTTTTCAATATGGGCTGGGTCAGGGTGGTGGTTGGGGAAATGACCATCCACCTCGCAAAACAGTTCTTCTACTTCGCAACCTAAGGCTCTAAAGAGTTTGCCAGCAAATGCACCACCAACCCCGTTGCCACAATCTATTGCGATCTTGATAGGGCGGGCTAATTTAACATCGCCAATAATGCGCTCCAAATACATCGGAAAGATATCAAAGGTACTGCGAGTTCCTTGGCCAGAGCTAAATTTTTTAGCTTCAATGCGTTGGCGCAATGCCTGAATTTGCTCGCCATAGATGGCTGCACCACCCAAGACCATTTTGAAACCGTTGTAGTTGGGTGGATTATGACTACCGGTAATCATGATGCCGGATTTTGGCTGCTTACCATTGAGCACTTGATTCGCCCCGAAATACACCATTGGTGTTGCCACCATTCCCAAATCAATCACGTGAATGCCAGTCGAGAGCAGGCCTTCGGTTAATGCTGCAATGAGGCTAGGACCTGATAAGCGACCATCTCGCCCAATCACGATTTCTGTTTCACCAAGCTCGCGCATTTCAGTACCAAAGGCTTGGCCAATGAGTTTAGCGATGGAGGGGTCTAAGGTCTCATCAATAATTCCACGAATGTCATAAGCTTTAAAAATGGATGGTGATAGTTGCACTTGTAATCCTAGTTTTATTAGTGAGCAATCTCAATGATCGAATTTAATCCCTCACACGCCTCTTGAAAAAGGACTGGTGGCAGAGCCTTCCAGGGGTGAGGTCTTGCAGCGCGTTGACGCCAATCAAATGATTTGGGCTGGTGAGTCAAAATATAAAGCGGCTCGCCACGACCGATGGAAAATTGAATGGCAAACGGGTTTGTTGCATTCGATTGAGCATGCGTCATTGGTAGACCAATAACAATACCTGTTTTTTCATTAAATGCTTTTGGAGAAATCACGAGCAGGGGGTGCTCATCTTTCATTTCTTTACCTGATTGTGGATTAAAGTTAATCCAGATCATGTCTCTGCGTTCAGGCACCCAAGCTGTTAATTTTTCCACCATCAAATAATTTCTTTCCCGATGGGTTTTGATGCCATGATTTCACCGCCATGTTGTTCTGGGTTAAACATTTTGAGTTTTTGCTTCAGACTGAGTTTAGGTTTACCAAGCACCCTGAGTAATACCCCGTGCTGAACAACCTCAACAGAAATAGGGACGCCTTGCGCTAAATGGGCTGCCTTAGCTATCGGTGAGGTAATCCTTACACCTAAGCCATTACCCCATTCTTGGATCGTTTGTTCTACCTTGAGTACTGGAGCCATATTTACTCCCAATTAAATGTTTATACAAGTTTAAACAATAATGCGCAGCATGTCAATGCGATGAGCTTAGTGTGCTATGCAGAGCTAGGAATTTAAGAAGTTGATGCGAGAGGCAGTCACCGCATCAATACTATCGCTCGCTTGAATGTCAGCTTGATGACTTGCCAGTGCTTGCTCAATTGGCTTGGCTAAGACTTTGCCATATTCCACACCAGGCTGATCAAAGCTATTGATATTCCAAAGCGCACCCAGGGTGGCGGCACGGTTCTCATAAAGAGCAAGCAGGGCGCCTAAGTAGAAGGCATTGAGTTCAGGTAATAGGAGTAAGTTGCTGGGGCGATTGCCGGGGTAGACATCATTGGGATGATCAGCTACTTTGCCATGGGCTAAAGCCTGCGCTTGAGCTAAGCAATTGGAGAGCAGAATGCGATGGTGCTCAATGGCTTCTGGTCTAGTACTCATGGGCTTGCGGATGGCAATGAAATCAACTGGAATGATTTCAGTCCCTTGGTGGAGGAGTTGGAAGTAAGAATGCTGCGCATTACTACCCGCACTTCCAAACACGACTGGAGAAGAGTGTTTCACGGGATTGCCATCACGATCAACACTCTTACCATTGCTTTCCATATCGAGTTGCTGCAACCACTTTGGAAACAAATCTAAAGCATCTGCGTAGGGAATGGCAGCGTAAGCTTTAATGCCCCGCTTCTTTTGTTGATGTAGCAAGGCCAATGCCATGATGACAGGCAAATTATCCTCAAGACGAGTATTTTTAAAGTGCAGATCCATGGCATGGGCGCCAGCTAAGAACTCTTCAAAGGTCTTAAAGCCATGTTGTAGAGCAATTGGTAAACCAACCGCAGACCAGACCGAGTAGCGTCCACCTACCCAATCCCAAAAAGGGTAAATATTTTCTTCTTCAATACCGAATGCCTTAGCAGCAGAAACGTTAGCTGTGACAGCAAAGAGTGAGTGAGCAATTTGATTCTTGGTGCAACCACTATCTTGTAACCAAGCTAATACAGCCTTGGCATTCATAGTGGTTTCTAAAGTCGTAAAGGATTTGGAAACAATGATGACGCGCGTGCTATTAGGCTGCGCGCGGTCTAGAATGCGGGCTAATTCAGCAGTATCAATATTGGCTAAGAAGTGCATGCGCATGTTGCGACTATCAATACCTGGGACATGGGCTAATGCTTGGATTGCTAAGCGAGGACCAAAATCGGACCCACCAATACCAATGTGAATGACATCGGTTACACCCACCCACTTATTGCAGAGGGCCTCTATTCGACGCCAGACATCAGTCACTGCTGGCATTACATCCTGACCATCTAATACAACCGGAACTCTCGAAAGATTTCTGAGGGCAGAGTGGAGTACAGGGCGATCTTCACTCTGGTTGATATGTTTTCCAGCAAACATGTCTGCTATAAATTCTTCCACCTGATTTTTACGGGCCAGCGTGAATAGCTTTTTCCACTCCGCCTCATTAATGGACTGATAGGCAGTATCCAGCACCACATCAACCGCAATGTGAGAACCATTGGGAAGACTATTGGACAGAGTATTTTTAGTCTGCAGGGGCTTGGAACGGGGTCTAGTAGACATTGTTAGATTTTATCAAGAAGGGCACCCAATCTCATAAAAGACGCAAAATGATAGGATTTCTGTATATTCAAGCTAATCAATATAGGGTGGGGCAAGCGGATGGAGCAAGTGGACTGTGTAGTCATAGGCGCTGGGGTAGTCGGTTTGGCGGTGGCGCGAGAAATGGCACTACAGGGTCGCGAAACTATCCTCTTAGAAAGAGAAAATGCTTTTGGCACGGTGAGCAGTGCTCGTAATAGTGAAGTGATTCATGCTGGTATTTATTATCCCAAGGATTCACTAAAGGCAAAGCTTTGCGTTGAGGGCAATCGATTGCTCTATGAGTATTGCCGTAGCCACCAAGTAGGGACCCAGCCTTATGGAAAGTTAATCGTAGCGAGCAATGCAGCGCAGATCGATGACCTGCAAGCTATTTTGTATAAGGCAGAACAAAACCATGTGCCTGAAATCAAGCTGATTTCAGGAGCGCAGGCCACAATTTTGGAACCTCAACTCAAGTGTTCAGCAGCCATCCTGTCATCATCGACTGGCATTGTGGATAGCCATGGATTGATGCTGTCTTACCTGGGTGGTTTTGAAGATGCCGGAGGTATGGTGGCTTACCAATCACCTTTATTAAGTGCTAAACCTTTGGGAAATAATGCGGTCGGCGGATATGAGTTGGAGATTAGCGGCGTTGATGGTATGAAGATCCAAACCAAACTACTGATCAATTGTGCTGGTATGAGTGCGCCTGCAGTTGCCCAGAAAATAGTAGGCCTACCTAGCGAGCAAATTCCTAAAGCCTATTTTGCCAAGGGAAACTATTTTTCCTTATCTGGAAAATCACCATTTCATCATCTAATCTATCCCATCCCAGAGCCCGGCGGTCTTGGAGTGCATCTCACCTTGGATATGGGTGGCCAAGCAAAGTTTGGTCCTGATGTTGAGTGGCTCGCAATTGAAAGTGAAGAGCAGATTGATTACACCGTTAACCCTGAGCGGGGTGAAGGTTTTTATGAGGCAGTGCGTCAGTATTGGCCAGGCTTAAAAGATGGGGCTTTGCAGCCTGACTATTCTGGTGTGAGGGCAAAAATTATGCCCCCCAATACGCCAGCAGGAGACTTTTGTTTTAATGCTCCCCAGAATCACGGCCTGCATGGTTTATTTAATCTTTATGGGTTTGAGTCCCCAGGATTAACCTCAAGCCTTGCCATTGCCAAGCATTTAGAAGAGCAAATCAAAAGTTCTTTATAATCGATGACTTAAATCCAATCAGGATTTAATCATGGAAGAGTGGCAGAGCGGTTGAATGCACCAGTCTTGAAAACTGGCGAGGATGAAAGTCCTCCGTGAGTTCGAATCTCACCTCTTCCGCCAAGTTTCATCAGTATCCAGATTGGGGTGAGGATAGTGCGGTGAAAGTTAGCCTTTACCATCTACACAAACAAAGTTTAATTATTTATTTGCAGAAAATTTATTGTTGACGGGTAAGTGCACCACATAGACTCCCACCTTTTCTTTTGATGGGTATGCTTTTTCAATGGCATCTGCCAGTGTAGGTGTGTAACGCTGATCAAATATAAAATCTCCTCTGTCTCCGTGGGTAATTATCATGCTGAATTCGCCATCACGAATTCGATCAGCAAGTGGCTGGGGATTCCAAAGTCCTGCACGCTCTAATTGAGCAAAAATAGCCGACTCCCACATTACCGATTTGCCACTTCGATGGAGTAATACCATTTCGTCTGAAATTACAGGCTTTTTGGAATTCTTTATTATGTGGGCAAGACTTTCAAGCCTATTTTTTTCTTCAGGGAGATTATCTAAAATGCTCTTGCTTTTAATTTGATAGGTAAATAAAAAAACATGCAGGGCTACCAAAAGTGGCAAAGTAAAACTTCGAAGTTGAAAGCTGCGCATGCTTTCTTCAATTTCCATGCAATTTGCCGTATTGAGGGGTATGACAGAATCAGAAAGCATTATTCCCAGCAATAAAATACATGCTAGAAACCATTCCATTGTGTAATTTATTCCTGCACCTTCTTTAGTAATCAAGAGCAATGAAACCGTAGCAAAAAGAAAATATATAAAAATTGCCAAAAAAGTAATCGTCGATTGATCAAAGAGGATGGCTTCTCTGATACTTTTAGTACCCCTACAATTAAGGTAGTAAAAAAACTTTCTCAGGCCAGTAATGATTGTAATTATGGAGAGCAGTACAAAAAGCAAATGTGCTCTCAACCCCTCCATTAGCATGGATAGTCTTCTCAGGTCAAAGGTATTGATGTTATATATAAAAATATGATTTAAAAATTTCCCTCCTAAGGTGAACAGCAAAACACCTAGGGTCAATAACCCTAAGAATAAACACGTAGCAATTCCCTTTAAAGCTAGCCTGGGATAAAGCCACAATAAAAGGCTGAAGAGGGATAGTGGGGCAAAAATAGAATTTTGCTTGGTAAATACAGCCAAAACAAAAAACAAAGCCGCTAAATAAATCCATTTGCATTTTTCTAAAGACTTAAGCCCTAACCAAAAACCAGTGATAGTAAAAAGTAAAGCCAACATATCTACTCGCATTAACTGTGACCACGTTATTATTGGATATGCGCTGAGAATTAGTAGCCCCGAAGATGTGCAAATAATTATTCGATATATTGGGGGTGTATTGGGTGGTGTTGCCCTATTTGTAATTAGAGCGATGATTAACGCAATGAGTAATGTCGAGCAAATAGAAATGAGTCGCCCCGTAAGAAGAACATCACTATTGCAGAGGGTTGCAAGAGTTATTGCAACAGAGTGATATATTGGCGTATAGTGAAACACAATAGCTGGAAATTGATCGATTGGACCATAAGCATTTGGTGTAAATATGTCTAAAGCCTGTTGCCAGATAATCCCCTCGCCATAATCCAAGCTAAAAGGAAATACACTTAAGTAAAGACTTTGGTGAATAAAAAAAACCAAAGAGTAAATACAAGCTGTAAGTAGTGCAATAAGAGAAAAAAAGGTCGTTGCCCGATGACTCATTTTGGTTTGGCGCAAATAAGCATTTGTTTTCCAAAGGGCTTAAAGGGAAAACTAAGATATAGACCTATAAGGAGTGGGTGAGCAGGTATGCTAGATTTGATGGTTAGGGGAAGAAATCGTGGCTCAACTTTGCTTACCTCATAGCCATTAGCAATTAAAAAGTCAGATAGACTAATGTGTGACCAAATTGAAATATGCGTGTAATCATCAAAATATTCCGAAGAACAGTAGCGATAATTTGGTTGAATAATGGTTAACTTACCTTTGCTAGTAAGTTTGTTTTTTAAATTGACTAGCAGATTGCTTAGCTCATCCTGAGTCATATGCTCGAAGACATTGCTTGCAAATGCAAAGTCTACACTTGAATTTTCTATATCTGAGAGATCTGTGAGTTTTGTGATGATGGTTTCGATGCCTGGCGATATATGCTTAGGAAAATCCTTCCATAAATCAATAGCAATACGCCTTTTTGCTTTTACATTATTTATAAAATTTCCATATCCACAGCCTAGATCTAGGACGGTATCATCTTTATCAATTTGATATTGAAAGTAATAATTCCATAGCGCCTTCCATAGGACCTCTCTTTTGGAGTCTTCTTTAAATCTAATCTGATGATATATATCAGTCATATCGCTTTTTCCATCCAAAAATAATTCCATTAAGCATCATTAATCCAACTATAAAGCCCCTCCAATTATTAATATTTCCACCTTTACTTACACCAACTCTAGGATGAAATGTAATTGGGCATTCGACCAAAATAATATTATTGTCAATAGCAAAGTCCATAAAATGGGCATTGAATTCCAAATTGATATTGGGATTAACTAGTGGAAGTAATTTTTTAAGGGACTCGCGTCGACATAGCTTAAAGGTTGTACCCACATCAGTTAAAGTGCACCGACCAAAGTGTTTCACTTCGAGGATTTTTGCTACGAAGATATTTCCATAAAGCATAAATGTGCTAAGTTGAGTAGAGTATTGGCGCAATCTTTCGGAAGTACGAGTTCCAATGGCTATATCAGCATGAGGTATGTAAGCTAAAAGTTTCTCTATATCAAACGAACGGAATGTAAGATCACCTTCACACAAGACAATTAATTCAGCATCCTCAAATTTTAAAGCTTCAGTGAGGCATCGATAGACACATTGACCGTAACCAATTTTTTCTTCGTTAAAAGTTATTGCACCAGCATTTTTAGCGCGTTCAAGTGTTTTATCGTTACTGTTATTGCTTACTACAATAACTCGATCGACATTGGGATGTGATTTAAAGTCTGAAACTACTTCGGCAATGCTTTCTTCATCATTGTATGCAGTAAGTACAACAGTTACGGTGCGCTTTTTAAGAGGAGTTTCTCTTAGTTGATTTCCTAAGCGCCTGTTGTTGAAAAGTAGAAAAAAATCTATACATGCGAATATAAGACTAATAACAATTGGAATCCCGCTATACCAAACTAGAAACTCTTGAATCTCAAGAAAAAAATGAAGGTTTAGTAGATATCGAGGTATGCTGAGAAGCACACCTATTAAATAAGTAAGGATACCGACAATAAAAAATACTGATCCACATAGCAGGAATGGAAAATAGCGTTTTCTTTTCATGGCTACAGAATAAATCAATTATGTAATTACATTCATTATGTGTAATTTACTTAATAAATTTTTACTCTTAATCCTGAGGGGGGTTTGGTTCATTTTCCTAGCAATACCTACAATTGAACTGACCTTATTTTTAGTGCCACCCTAAAAGAGAGGATTTTTGATAATCTTCATCTTAAGGGAGTGGCATGTACCGATAAGCTGCTCTGGATAGCCCTACCAAACTACAGGCAGACCGCTCAGAGATGCAATACCAATCCATGAGCAGTTGTGCTGCATTTTTACGCCTAGTGGGACTTAGAAGTTTCCCTTAATAACTTCCTTGAGCATGACTTCTCGTAGCGATAAGTCTGCTACGAGTTTCTTAAGCCGGGTATTTTCTAGTTCCAGATCTTTGTACTTCTTTGCCTGATTGACTTTCATACCGCCGTAGATCTTGCGCCAACGATAATAGCTTTACTCAACCGCACCCATTTCTTTACAAGCTTGAGCTAGGGTTTTGCCATTGGTGGTTAAAACATCGATTTGACGCAATAAGGTGACGATTTGCTCG
>CAIMXN010000305.1 GCA_903845455.1 uncultured beta proteobacterium
ATGATTCGGCAACTGCTTGGGCGCTTCGCTTTAGTTCTATTGTCATAACTCTTTCCAAAAAAGATTTAATGTGATTTATACACTATAGTATGAGCTAAGATTTACCAAATAAAAAAACGGAGACAAAACATGAAAATGCTTAGCGCTAAATTAATATTTGCCTTATTCGGAACTTTTATTGCATCTTTTGCGCTTGCAGCAAATCCAAATGCTGAGCCTATCCGTGTTGGATTTCTAACGATCAAATCTGGCGCCCTTGCCGCTGGTGGAAAACAAATGGAAGACGGTATTCAGCTCTTCCTAAAAGAGCGCAATTACACCTTAAATGGTCGAAAAGTAGAGCTTTTTATTGCAGACACCTCCGGACAACCAGCGATCACGAAAACCAAAGCCCAAGAACTTGTTGAGAAAAATAAAGTTCAAGTCATTATTGGGCCATTGGCCGCATTTGAGGCTCTAGCCTTAGATGAATACATTCGCAAAATGGAGATCCCTACGATTGCGCCTTCTGCAGCAGCTGAAGATCTCACCCAGCGAAAAGCAAACCCTTGGTTTGTGCGCGCTGTCGGTAGTTCAGCACAAACTAGTCATGCACTGGGTGATTACGCTGCTAAAGATCTCAAAATGAAACGCATCGCTATCATTGGCGATGACTTCGCCTTCGGTCATGAGACAGCTGCGGGCTTTCAAAGAACTTTTGAGGAAGGCGGCGGTAAGATTGTTCAAAAACTGTGGTCCCCTTTAAATGTAACCGACTACGGCCCTTATATTGTTCAAATTCAACCCAATGTTGATGCGGTATACGTCGCATTTGCTGGTGGTAATGGTGCCAAATTTCTCAAGCAATACAACGAATATGGAATGATCAAAAAGCTGCCATTATTAGGCTCAATGACAGCTTTTGACGAAGGCATTCTGCCTTCCATGGGTCCAGAAGCGATTGGCATTATTTCCTCTGGTTGGTACGCTGCAGGCATCAATAACCCTGCGAATCTTCGCCTCGTAAAAGAGATGAACGCAGCTTATAAGATGGATCCAGGCTACTACTCTATGGGTGCCTATAACGCAGGTCTCATGCTCGAGCAAGCCTTGAAAGATACCAAAGGCAATATTGAGAACAAACAGCAATTCATGGCTGCACTAAAAACAGTCCAAATCAATGATGATCCATTGGGTAAATTTAAGTTAGATGCATTGGGTAACCCCGTGATGGATGTATATATTCGCAAGGTTCAACAGGTTAACGGCAAGCTCAGCAATACTGTGATTAAGACCTATCCGAACGTAACCCAGTTCTGGACCTATAAGACCAGTGACTTCTTAGTCAATCCAGTCTATTCACGCGACCATCCGCCAGCAAATAACTTAGAAAAATAATTTAATTAACCAGGAGATTTGATTCATGAGTGTTAGCAAGAAAGCAATGACTAAGAAAGTAGCTAAAGCAAAGACTGCCCCATCTAAACCAGCTGTTGGAATACTAGGTCTCGGGATCATGGGATCTGCCATGTCCCACAATCTCATGCAAGATGGTTTTTCAGTCATTGGATATGATCCAAGTCCAAAGGCTTTAGCTAGTTTCAAAAAAAGTGGTGGACAGACAGCAAAGTCGGCCAAAGAGGTTGCTTCACTTGTAAATTTCATGATTCTCTCTTTGCCTGGTCCGGGTGCATTAATGGCATCAGCAGAAGAAATTGCCAAGTCCAATAATAAGAACTTGATCATTGCAGAAACTAGCACTTTAGATCCAGCAGATAAAATTCAAGCCCGCGATATCTTGCAAAAGAAAGGGATTGTTTTGCTTGACTGCCCACTCTCTGGAACAGGAGCTCAGGCCCGCAATAAAGACTTATCGATCTACTCAAGCGGCCCTAAAGAAGCTGTCAATCAGATTGAGCAGATCTTCTCTGGTTTTACTAAAGCCCACTACTATCTTGGTAAGTTTGGTAATGGCATGCAAATGAAATTTATGGCCAATTTATTGGTAGCTATCCATAACGTTTCTACTGCAGAAGCGCTCCTGTTTGGCGCAAATTGTGGCATCGACCCCGCCCTAGCTACCAAAGTTCTCTCAGACGGTGCTGGTGGCTCCAGAATGCTAGATATTAGAGGTCCAGTCATGGCAAAAGGCAATTGGGATGAGGCCACCATGAAAGTCTCCACCTGGCAGAAAGACATGAAACTCATTACAGAGGCACTAGCTGCTAGCAACACCCCCGCACCAACTTTTGCTGCGTGTCAGGGAATCTATAACGCTGCCATGGGTTCAGGCCATGCAGATCACGATACTGCTGCTGTATACGCCGTTCTGAAGCGTATGAGCTCGAAGAAGTAACGATTAAAAGTTTGTGCTTCAGATCTACTGAGGCACAAACTGAATATCTTTTACCAACTTGCCATAACGGGCGTAATCAGATGCTAATACTTGTGTAAAGAATTCTGGGGGCTCGGTAGTAATAATCATCCCCGCATTCGTCATTGTCTCAATGACTTCTGGTAACTTAAATGCACGGTTAATCTCCGCATTCCACAGCATCACAATTTCACGTGGCAGGCCTGCCGGTCCTGCATAACCGAACCAACCCCCTGCGACCCATCCAGGAATGGTTTCGGCAACGATTGGTGTATCTGGCCATAGCGCCACTCTTTCCTTACTGGTAATGGCAATCAAGTTCACGGTACCAGCACGAGCATGCGGTGCAAAGCTACTAATCCCAGCGATTCCCACCATCAATTGACCACCCGCTAGGTCGGTGACAACCTGAGATGCCCCTTTATAAGGCACATGGGTAAATTTAATGTTTGCCGAAACGCCTAAATGTTCAAACGTCATATGTGGAAAGCCGCCCTCGCCATTTGTACCTACTGTCAGCTTGCCAGGATTGGCCTTTGCCCATGCAATCATTTGTGGGAAGGATTTAAATGGTGCATTCGGACTGGCAGCAATTGCCATGTAGTTAAATGTTGATACGGCAATCAAAGAGAAATCTTTTAAGGGGTTGTAAGTGACGATCTTGGTGGTATGGGGAAGTACCGCCATATTGCCGCCTTGGGCCGCCACCAATGTATAGCCA
>CAIMXN010000306.1 GCA_903845455.1 uncultured beta proteobacterium
AGCTTCTTTAGAGGCAATTTGAATTTGTTTGCCATCAGCTGATAGAGTGCCTACTTCATTAATTTGATATTTAGGGTTCTTAAACTCGAGATCTAGATGGCGTCCTTCTTGCTTGAGTATGGTGAGTGTTGCAGGGCTATCATATTTATTCCAACCTTTGACTTGATTAGCCTCACCGACATGTAAGTAATGCAGCGGGTTTTTGCGACTAATCGCGCCAATGGAAGTATCACCAGCGACACCCGTCCACACTTTAGGCAGGATAGGTACAGCATCACTAGATACCGCTGGTGGTGCACTTTGGGCTAACACTGAAAGAGAAAAACTAAGTCCTAGCAATACTGCAATGATTGCTTTATTCATATCTATTCCACTTTTAATATTTTTATGACCTACAGGGTGTGAGAAATTACTGCTTCCCCATACCTTATGTTCTTTAATCGAATTCTCAGGCGAGGCGCTTAATCACTATCATGTCAAAAGCAGTAATTTCTTGCAAAGTAATTTAATACAATCAGTTTTGAGATCCTAGCAATAGCTCGCAGTAATTAAAATAGATAGAAATGCCCCATTACAGATGTCTCTTAGTGGTCAGTTCGAGCCAGTTGGGGCAATTTAGGTCATTGGGCACTGCTCGACCCAAAGCTGACTTTGGTGGATGCTACCTCCACAACAGCACAAAGGAGGCTATCAACTATGAGTGCTAATACACCTAACTAGGGGCGAACATACAGATCTTTACCATTCTTAATGGTCTTCACAATCTGAATATCCTTAATTTCCATTGAATCCACTTTCATTGGATTACGATCAAGAATCACCATATCCGCAAGTTTTCCAGCTGTAAAAGTGCCCTTTGATGCCTCTTCCTTGTACTGATATGCAGGCACAGAAGTAAAGCCACGCAGAGCGGTATATGGATCTATGCGTTGATCAGGTCCTAAAGTACCCCCTCCATAGGTCTTGCGATTAACCGCGGTCCAAATCGTAAACAATGCGCTTGGCCCTGATGATGGCGTGTCATTATGAAGTCCAAATTGCATACCTTTTGCTTTGGCCAAATTGAGCGGAACCATACTATTGGCTCTCTCGTCCCCCAGAATCTGTCTATACACATCCCCATACATCCAGATGTGGTTAGGCATAAATTGGGGCAAGATTTTATTGGCCTTGTATTGGTCGAGTTGATCATCACGAACAAAGAAGGAATGTGAGATTACTGATCTGCGGTCTTCAGTAATGCCCGTTTCTTTTATTGCCTTGGTAATTCCAGAAAGTGCCATATCAATACCGGCATCCCCATTGGAGTAACCGAAGTACTGGATATTTTTTTCATAGGCTAACTTGGCATACTTATCAACCAAATCCTGAGAAGCAACAGCCATCCCGCGCCAATCTTTTGGGAATCCTGTGGTATCGGTGTAAGGCTTCGTGAAATAGGCTAAACGCAATTGTGGTGCGCCATCTGTAGAAACCAATATTCCAGCAACCTTAAAGCCACCATCACCCTTGGCATAGGTTCCAAATGGATAATTTTTATTGGTTGCAAGCAATTGATCAACCACATCATAGGTGGGCAGCGCAATCAGATCTAATCTGATCACATTGCGATCCACTGCTTGGCGCATATTGCTAATATCTTGGATGGTAGTTTGATAACTTTGCGCAGTAGTAAAACCATTTGAGGCATAAATCTGTTCGGCTTTGCGATAAGTTTCCATCGTTAAGCCCTGCGAATACTTACCGAATACCTTTGCTGTTGCCTCGAAATTAGGACCACCGATCAATTCACCAGTAAGCTTGCCGGTTTTTAGATCAACTGGAAGCATGCCTTGCGTCACTTTGGTGGCTTTGGTAAACCCCAGCCTCTTTAGTCCCGCTGTATTCACAATCCCAGTCAAGGTAGAAATGTTATTTATAAATACTGGTTGATTGGGAAACGCTTGATCTAATTGTGCAATCGTTAAAGGGCCATCAATAAGAAAAGCGTCCGCATACTCCGAACCAATGAGCCAACCATTAAATGGTCGAGCTTCAGCCTTCAAGCGACCAATGAGCTCCTGAGTGGTATGTGGAGGCTTCTTTGAAAAATAACCCAGATTAACGCTCAGAGTATTTTGAGCAATCAAGGTAAAGTGACCCCAGGCATCTATAAACCCCGGCAATAGGGTTTGGCTTTTTAAATCCTGCATTACTGGATTAGCGCCGGCTCCATTTAAAGCATCTCGCAGATTACCGACATAAGTAATCTTCTTGCCCTTCACTACGACTGCTTCAACATACTGTGGCTTATCACCCTCCATCGTCAGGATGTCACCATTGAAATAAATCGCCGCATTGTCGGCAAAGGCTTGGGTGGCAATCAAAAGTAAGTATGCGGCTAAATGTAGTTTGAGGATTTTCATAAGTAAATTACTTTGTAATAGATTGGATACTCTTAACGACTGGGGAGGAAATGGGAGTATTTTTAATTCTTGCCTTAGCGGATACTACCTCCCACTACTAATGCGCACTTTATTGTGCAGAGTCTTTTACTAACCGAAAACCTAAGTGAGACATTGGGCTATACGGATCTGCTCCGCGCCTTGCACTTGGACGATAGGATTGGCAGTAATCCTCATTACATAAAAAGGATCCGCCCCGAATAACTCTTTTAGGAGCATTGGGTGGAACGCCATAATCATCAGGATCATACGAATTACTAGGTCCAAGAGGATTATTGGCAACGCTTTTTCCATACTCTTTGGCTTGCATCGCAAAATAATCTGCACGATACCAATCGGCAACCCATTGCCAAGCATTACCAGTCATATCAAATAAGCCATAACCATTTTGAGGGAAGGTGCCAACGGAACTGGTACCTATTGCGCCGCCAGCTTTAGGGCTAATGACTGGACTCACTACCGGGAATGCTTGCTTTTTTACATCCCAAATATTGGCTGGCAACTTACCTTCTTGCTCAAGCTGATCGCCCCACACATAGGTTGCCTGGTTCAAACCACCGCGCGCAGCAAACTCCCATTCCGCTTCTGTAGGTAATCGCTTGCCTGCCCATTTGGCATATGCCAAAGCATCTTCGTAACTCACTTGAACTACTGGATGATTGCCTTTGCCATCAATATTGCTTTTTGGGCCGGCTGGATGCTGCCAATTTGCACCAGGCACATAGGCCCACCACTGTGAGTAGTCATTCAGATTCACTTTTGCTTTAGTGCCAACAAAAACCATTGCTCCAGCTACAAATACTGAGGCTGGCGGCTTAGGCGTTCCTGGCGGTAACTGCACCCTGATCGTTTCCCAATCGGGAACTTGCTCTGCAGTGGTTTTGTAATTGGTTTCTTTTACAAATTGTGCAAATTGATCATTAGTGACATGGGTGGTATCCATCCAAAATCCAGCTACCTTCACTTTATGCGTAGGCTTCTCATTGGCTTGTGCTTTTTGATGATCACTACCCATCAAAAATTCACCACCAGGAATCCAAGCCATACCTTTTGGGCCATTAACGCCATCACCTAGACGGATTTCTGGAATAGCTTGCTGAGGCTTAGAAAAGAAATTGCTCCAGAGAAAATAGGAACTTAAGCCCAGAGCAGCAAGAGCTGCAATCAATAACACGCGACCCTGCAGATTCTTCATGTAGCTATTTTCCTAATGGAATACTGATGGTTGCAATCGTTGCATATCCCTCTACTCGATTTTGCGCCCAAAATTCTTTATAGACTCGTAAGTTGATATAAGCCTGATTTTTACCAAGATTAAAAAGGTATCCAATTTGCGGGCCGACCGCTGCTATGCGAGATTTGAAAGCGCCGACTTTATTTCCACTTCCAGAGTCAGCCGTGAGCTGGTAATAGCCATACCCTGCAATACCTACTTGCCAGTTTTGCGACACAAATTGGGAAACAGACCAGTCTAGATGGGAATCAATTCCGTTCTGGTAATTGGTTTGAGTATTCATCCAGTTATAAGTTGCCCCTAGCACGCCAGAGAATTCTAGCCCTGTAGTGTTATTAAGGTAGGTGTAGCCACCACCGGCATCCATTGCAGCGTGGCCAATGCCAATAGCTGCAAGACTCGTTGGGCTATACGTACCCACTGGAATATCACCAGTTACATATGTCTTGAAATTATTATTTCCTTGGTTCCAGGTCAAGCTAGCCAATGGATAAATATCGGTACTTCCATTGCTAGTATTAGAGCGATTCAATTGCGTGCTTGGATTAATAACGCTTACTGAAGCAGTAGTGGTATTAGTACCTGGACCCCAACCTACTCCAAGGTAGGGTTGTCCACCCAGAATCTTTTCTTGCGCTACATATCCCAACTGCATTAAAACCAAAGATTCTCTTGCGCTTAAACCAGCATTAATACTTGTGCCATGTTGAAACGTTTTTGATTTATCAGCGTTACCGCTATACACATATGGCATTGCCACCAAGGACCATCCCGTTGCCATGGGAACTGCTGCCATGCTTGCGTATTGGCCAGACATCCAAAAGGGAACGCCACCTTCATCAGCCAATACTGATTGTGAAGAAAAGAAGCCGATTGAAATCAAAAGAAGTTTAGAGAAAATTCCTAAACTTCCTTTGCAAAGCTGGTTATGCACTCAACATTCCCTCTTAACGCTGATTAAAGTTGGTTAAGTTAGCAGGTGGCGGGTTAGGGAACTTGTTAACCGAAGCAAGATACTCTTGAATTGCTTTGAAAGCATTAACTGAAATTGATTCGTAATTTACTAACTGTAAATCTTCATGCGGATCCATTTCGATGTTATAAACTTTTGGGTAGTACATTGGAACTGAATTAGCAGCTATTCCGCCAAGCATTTGTTGTCCAGTGCCCGTGCGATTCATATCCCTAAAATACATTCTCCACTGCTTCCAGCGAACTGCTACTAAATCCGCGCCAATAAATGACATTAAATGTTCGCGATTACCTATTTTGCTCTTACCAGTAAGCGTATCTAATTGATTGACTCCATCAATGGCTCGATCTGTTGGTAGCTTAGCGCCTAAGATAGCGGCAAAGGTTGGCATAAAGTCCATGATCGAAAACATGG
>CAIMXN010000307.1 GCA_903845455.1 uncultured beta proteobacterium
ATTGAAGAAATGATTCGTCGCATTCCTCCTCCAAAGGGAAGTGCTAGTGAGCCACTACAAGCCTTGATTATTGATTCTTGGTTTGACAACTATGTTGGTGTGGTGATGTTGATTCGTGTGGTCAACGGCACTTTAAAACCTAAAGACAAAATTTTATTAATGGCTCATGGTTCAACGCATTTAGTTGAGCACGTTGGTGTGTTCAGTCCAAAGTCTGTAGATCGTCCAGAGCTCTCAGCTGGTCAAGTGGGCTTTGTGATTGCAGGTATTAAGGAACTCAAAGCTGCAAAAGTGGGCGATACGGTTACCCATGCGCCTGGCCAACAAGGACGCACACCTGCAGCCGTTCCGTTACCAGGATTTAAGGAAGTGAAGTCACAGGTATTTGCAGGTCTCTATCCCGTAGAGGCTAGTGAGTATGATCAGTTGCGTGAATCGCTTGAAAAATTAAAGCTTAACGATGCATCTCTTCTATATGAACCAGAGGTATCGCAAGCATTGGGATTTGGATTCCGCTGCGGATTTTTAGGTTTGCTACACATGGAGATCGTACAAGAGCGCTTAGAACGTCAGTACGACATGAACCTGATAACTACCGCGCCAACTGTGGTGTATCAGGTAGAGCAGTCTGATGGCACGCTGATGATGGTAGATAACCCATCGAAGATGCCGGAGCCCAGCAAGATTGCTACCATTCTGGAACCAATCGTTACTGTCAATCTGTATATGCCTCAAGAGTATGTCGGATCGATTATTACTTTATGTGTTGGCAAGCGTGGTATTCAGACAGATATGAATTATCTGGGTCGTCAGGTGAGATTGACGTATGAGCTGCCAATGGCTGAGATTGTGATGGATTTCTTTGACAGAATGAAATCCATTTCACGTGGCTATGCCTCAATGGATTACGAATTTAAAGAATATCGTCCAGCTGATGTGGTGAAAGTCGATATTTTAATTAACGGTGAACGCGTTGACGCTTTGTCCGTCATTGTTCACCGTAGCAATAGCCAGCATCGCGGGCGTGAGGTGGTCGCAAAAATGCGCGGCATTATTCCTCGACAAATGTTTGATGTAGCTATTCAGGCGGCGATTGGTAGCAACATCGTTGCGCGCGAGAACGTGAAGGCATTGCGTAAGAACGTTTTGGCTAAATGCTATGGCGGTGATATTTCTCGTAAGCGTAAGCTTCTTGAGAAGCAAAAGGAAGGTAAGAAGCGTATGAAGCAAGTGGGTAATGTGGAGATTCCACAAGAGGCTTTCTTGGCTATTTTGCAAGTGGAGGGTTAATGAACTTCGCCCTTCTCCTTTTCGTCTTGGTGATTATTTCAGGAATTGCCTGGGTTGCAGACAAGCTCTACTTTGCGCCACAAAGACGTGCCGCTGGTATTGATCGCATGCCGCTCTGGTTAGAGTACTCGGCCAGCTTCTTTCCAGTGATTTGTGCAGTGTTTGTATTACGGTCATTTCTAGTTGAGCCATTTAAGATCCCCTCTGGATCAATGATTCCAACACTGCAAATTGGTGATTTCATTTTGGTCAATAAGTTTACTTATGGCATTCGTTTACCGGTCATTAATAAGAAGATAGTAGAACTTGGTTCGCCTCAGCGCGGTGATGTAGTAGTGTTTCGCTATCCTCGTGATGAATCCGTTGATTACATTAAACGCATCGTTGGTTTGCCTGGTGATGTGATTGAGTATCAAGATAAGCGTCTTACTATTAATGGTCAGCCATTAACTTACAGCGGCGGCGAACCTTATCTCGACCCTGAGAGCATGCGTTATGCCAAGGAATTTGCTGAGGCCTTTCCAATAGCTTTGGGTGGTAATCGTCACGAGATCTTGAATAACCCTGATCGTCCGGCTGGTAGCTTTCCATCGGAACGCTTTCCTGGATTTGAGAATTGCCAATATCAAAATGCAGGTTTGACTTGTAAGATCCCCGCTGGACATTATTTTGCAATGGGTGACAACCGTGATAACAGTGCAGATTCCCGTTTTTGGGGTTTTGTACCAGATCAAAATATTGTGGGCAGGGCATTCTTTGTTTGGCTTAACTTAGGCTCCCTTAGTCGTATTGGTGGATTTCAGTAAATCATGAACGCGCGCGCCGTCATCGAAACCGTACCGCTGCAAGAGCGGCTTGGATATAGCTTCAAAAAGATTGAGCTACTCAATCAGGCATTGACGCATCGCAGTCATAGTAAGAAAAATAATGAGCGCTTAGAGTTTCTCGGTGATTCGATTCTCAATTGTGTCGTTGCAGATTTACTTTACGAGCGCTACTCCGACTTAGATGAAGGTGATCTCTCTCGCGTGCGAGCGAACTTGGTTAAGCAACAAGCCTTATATGAGATTGCGCAAACCTTATCTTTATCTGATTACTTGCGTTTAGGTGAGGGCGAACTCAAGAGTGGCGGCTTCCGCAGACCTTCTATTTTGGCTGACACACTCGAAGCTGTTACTGGCGCAATCTTTTTAGATGGCGGCTTTGATGCTGCCAAGACTTGTCTGCGTAAACTCTATTCCGCTATCTTGTCGCAGGTTGATCCCAAGACCTTGGGTAAAGACGATAAAACACTATTGCAGGAGTGTTTACAAAGTTATCAATTGCCTTTGCCAACCTATAACGTGACTGGTACTACTGGCGCAGCCCATAATCAGCAATTTGAGGTCGAGTGTTTAATTCCCAACCTAAAGGTATCCGTAAAAGGTGAGGGTGCTTCTCGTCGTGCGGCAGAACAAGCCGCAGCTAAGCTTGCTTTGTTGGCAGTCCTGAAAGCTTTGCCACAAGAGTCGCGCAAGCCAAAGAAAACTCGGTCAGCCAAGAAGAAAGCAGCAAAGAAGGAATCTACTGAAGAGCAGTTAAATCTTAAGCTGAAGGGCTAATCGTGTTTAGATGCGGCACTATCGCCATTGTTGGACGTCCCAATATGGGTAAATCAACTTTACTGAATGCCTTGGTTGGTCAAAAGATTAGCATTACCTCACGTAAAGCCCAAACCACGCGCCATCGTATTTTAGGTATTCAGAATCGCCCTGAGGCGCAATTTATTTTCATTGATACACCTGGTTTTCAGACGCGACTCCTTAATACACTGAATAAGGCATTGAACCGTACGGTTACTACTGCCTTGCAAGATGTAAATGTCGCCTGCTTTGTGGTGGAGGCTGGTTACTTTGGTGAAGATGATAAAAAAGTATTAAAGCTACTACCCCCAGACTTGCAGATAGTACTGGTGCTCAATAAACTCGATTTATTTAATAGTCGTTTTCAGACTCCTTCAGAGCGTGATCAGGCGCTACTCAACTTTATGAAGGAAATGTCTTTGTCGTGGAGTCAGCTTGGTGGTCACGATGATCAAGATAAATGTGAATTTTCTGAAATCGTGCCAATGAGCGCTAAGAGTCCTGGGGATGTTCAAAGGCTTTTGGATGTCCTGGAGGGGTACTTGCCTGAAGGCGAAGCCATTTATGATGTCGATACCGTTACAGACCGTAGTGAGCGCTTTATGGCTGCAGAGATCTTGCGTGAAAAAGTATTCCGCTTTACTGGTGAAGAATTGCCGTATACCAGCACGGTAGTGATTGATCAATTTAAGATGGATGGCAAGATGCGCCGCATTGCTGCGACCATTTTAGTGGATCGTGATAGCCATAAGGCGATGATCATTGGTGCCAAAGGCGAGCGTCTGAAAAAGATCTCTACGGATGCCCGCATCGATATGGAAAAACTGTTTGACGGTAAAGTCTTTTTGGAGACTTGGGTTAAGGTTAAGCGCGGTTGGGCAGATGATCGCGCTGAACTTCGGGCGCAGGGTCTGGAATAAATAGCTATGGCCTCGATTCGTGTTGCTGACGAACCTGCTTTTGTGTTGCACAGCATCCCCTATAAAGAGACTAGCTTAATTCTGGATGTGTTTACGCGACAATATGGTCGCATGGCACTCATTGCTAAGGGCGCTAAGCGCCCGCACTCTACTTTGCGTCCAGTCCTACAACGTTTTCAGCCACTGCTAGTATCTTGGAGTGGTAAATCAGAATTGCGCACCCTCACTAAGTCTGAGTGGGTAGGCGGCACCCCTTCATTAGTAGGCGATGCCCTACTCTGTGGTTTTTATCTGAATGAATTGTTGGTGAAGTTTCTTGCGCGCGAAGATGAATATGAAAAACTGTACGATCGCTATACAGAAACCATCTCCGCTCTATCCAATCTAGAGTTTGAATCTAAGGGCTTGGAAGAAATTCTGCGGCCGTTTGAGTTATCTTTGTTACAAGAAACTGGTTATGCAGCAGCATTGGATCGGTGCGTTGAGACCAATGAAGCACCCGAAGAGCGTCGGCAATATGTTTATCAACCTGAGCGGGGAATACGGCCCGTACAAGCAGATGACCCTGGACATTGGCCTGTACTGGCGGGAAGATCTCTCTTGGCGATAGCTGTGGGAGATTTTTCAGACCCAGAAACCCTATCCGAGAGTAAGCAGTTAATGCGCTTTCTCTTGGGTTTGCACTTGCAAGATCAGGTTTTGACGACCCGTCAAATTTTGATTGATCTCAAGAAAATCTAGTAATCTACCTCAATGAGTCATTCCAACATCCTTGAACTCGGTATCAATATCGATCACGTAGCGACCTTACGTAATGCGCGCGGAACGATTTATCCTGATCCCCTAAAAGCCGCACGTTTAGCGGAAGAGGCTGGAGCTGATTTAATCACTTTGCATTTGCGTGAAGACCGTCGTCATATTAAAGATGCAGATTTATTGGCATTACGACCTTTAATCACCACGCGCATGAATCTGGAGTGTGCAGTTACGGCAGAGATGGTAAATATTGCTTGTCAGGTTAAGCCTGACGATGTTTGTTTGGTACCAGAAAATCGTACAGAGGTTACTACCGAAGGTGGCTTAGATGTACTAGGCCATTTTGCGGCTGTTAAAGCAGCTACCACGCAATTACAAAATGCAGGCATTCGGGTATCGTTGTTTATCGATCCAGACGAGAAGCAAATTCAAGCAGCTAAAGATGTTGGTGCCACCGTAGTTGAATTGCATACTGGGCGCTATGCAGATCTTGCAAGTGATGCCCAAAGACAAGAGTTGGAGCGTATCAGAAGAGCGGCGCAGTTTGGTGTCAGTATTGGTTTAAGAGTTAACGCAGGTCATGGCTTGCACGAAGGTAATGTATTGCCTATCGCTGCCATTGCTGAATTATCAGAGCTCAATATTGGGCATGCGATTGTTGCAGAAGCTCTTTTTAAGGGTTGGCAAAAGGCCATTATGGATATGAAAACCTTGATGGTTCAGGGTAGAGAAAAATCCTAGAATATAAAATCAGATAAAAAATGATCATTGGTATAGGTACAGACATCCTGCAGATCGAGCGCTTACAAGCAGCTTATGACCGTACCAATGGACGCCTAGCTGAAAGGGTTCTAGGTCCTGATGAGTTGATTATTTTTAGGCAACGGCTTGCTAGAAATCACAAGCGCGGCATCGCTTTCTTAGCAACGCGTTTTGCAGC
>CAIMXN010000308.1 GCA_903845455.1 uncultured beta proteobacterium
AACAGCTTAAATCCAGCCTAACTAGCTTACTCAGTCAAAATACCGACTGCTTAGTTTTGGCTTATGCCAAGGCTGACTTGGATGAATTTTCAGGTGGTAAGGGTCTTAAAGCAAAATCTGGTCTTTTGTCGGAGCTTGATCGCCTCCTTGGGGGTTCCTTGACCCATGCCCATGTAGTGGGTGATTTAGACCATCAGCAGGCGGCTACTTGTATCTTGAGAGCAGAAAAATCATGGTCTGCCAACGGCGTTAAGGTGAAGCGCGTCTTATTGGTCAGTTTGGGAGACCTCAGCTTAAGCAATGCCCGTAACTTGAGTGCTTATTCAAAAATTGCTAAAGCGGCATTAAAAACGCTTAGTGGTGGATCGATTCAGAATGCTATTTGGTTTACCCCAAGCTTTTCACTAGGTAATAAAACAGAATTTCTGGCCGCTGAAGTACGCCTAGCAATTCAATATGCTGGTGATCAAGCCTACCGTTTTGGTGTGCGTCAAGCTGCCATGAAATTTAAAGTCAAAGATAAAGCCGATACCTTTACGCACCTTACTTTTGCTGGGAATAATGAGTTTTCTAAAGATTTGAAGGCCGCCGTTGCCGAGGGTATGGCGATGGTAGAAGGGATGAATCTTGCCAAAGATTTAGGTAATTTGCCACCGAATGTTTGCACACCAACTTACCTTGGTAAAACTGCTCAGGGCTTGAGTAAAAAAACGGGTCTCAAGGTTGAGGTCTTAGGTCGAAAGCAAATTGAAGCATTGGGCATGGGTTCATTTTTATCAGTAGCGCAAGGCTCAGACACGCCGCCTCAATTTATTGTGATGCGACATCAAGGTGGAAAGGCTGGCGAGGCACCGATCGTCTTGGTTGGTAAAGGCATTACTTTTGATACCGGAGGCATCTCTTTAAAGCCAGGCGAAGCCATGGATGAGATGAAGTACGACATGTGTGGCGCTGCGTCTGTAATTGGGACGATGTATGCAACGGCTTTATTGAAATTAAAAAAGAATGTGATTGGAGTAGTTCCCACTTGTGAAAATATGCCATCTGGCGCAGCGACTCGCCCTGGTGACATTGTGAAGAGTATGTCTGGACAGACTATTGAGATTCTGAATACCGACGCTGAAGGCCGCTTAATTTTGTGTGATGCCTTAACCTATGTTGAGCGTTTTAAGCCTAAGGCAGTGATTGATGTGGCTACCTTGACGGGGGCCTGCATCATCGCTTTGGGTCATGTCCATAGTGGTTTGTTTTCTGAGGATGAAGACTTAGTCAATGCTTTAACGAAAGCTGGAAAATCATCTCTCGATACCGTATGGCGCCTTCCTTTAGATGCTGCTTATCATGAACAATTGAAATCAAACTTTGCAGATGTGGCAAATATTGGCGGACGTCCAGCGGGTAGCGTCACTGCCGCTTGCTTCTTATCGCGCTTTACCGAAAAATACACTTGGGCACACTTAGATATTGCTGGTACGGCATGGAAAAGTGGTGCAGCAAAAGGATCTACTGGTCGTCCAGTTCCTTTGCTAATGAATTATTTACTAGAGCAGAAGTAAGTAAGGCGATAGCTGATGGCCCGCATTGATTTTCATAGTAATGTTGCTGACAAGCTCGAATACGCCTGTCGCCTAGCGCGCAAGATTTGGAGCGCAACACCCGTAGGCCAACCCGTCAGAAATATTGTGATGGTAGGTGAGCCTGTGGACCTTAAAAAACTCGATGAGTTACTGTGGACATTTAGTGCTAGTGACTTTTTGCCGCATTGCTTTATCGGTGATGATGCTGCTTTAGAAACACCCATTGTGTTGACTGATGACTTTGCATCTCCAGCCCTGAGCGCGATTCCCCATGCAGATGTCATGATTCATTTGGGCAAGCGTATGCCTAAAGATGTCCCTGCATTAGTGGCTCGCTTTCCTCGCATTGTGGAGGTGGTAACAGTAGATGAGGTGGAGCGTTTAGCGGGGCGTGAGCGTTATAAAGCCTATCGAGATTTAGGCCATGAACTTCATAACTTTGATCAGTCTAAGTCTTAAAGACCTATGTTGATTCATCCTCAATTTGATCCTGCTGCCATTCGAATTGGATCGTTTGCGATTCATTGGTATGGCTTGATGTATCTAATGGCCTTTATCCAATTCCTATTACTTGGGCGTTTGCGTATTCGGGAGCCTCAATACCAAAACCTAGTTTGGACCTATAAGGATCTTGAAGATCTTTTATTTGCTGGTGTACTTGGTGTAGTGCTTGGCGGCAGAATAGGCTATACCTTGTTTTACATGCCTAGCTATTACCTTTCTCACCCTGTAGATATTTTGAAGATTTGGCAAGGGGGCATGTCCTTTCATGGGGGTCTCTTAGGGGTATTGCTTGCTTTGTTATGGTTTGCACGTAAACACCAGACTCATTTTTTTGTCATAAGCGACTTGGTGGCCCCGCTCGTACCTTTTGGCTTAGCGTTTGGCCGCATTGGTAATTTTATTAACGGTGAGTTATGGGGACGCCCCACTGATTTGCCTTGGGGCATCATTTTCCCGATGGTGGATTCATTGCCACGCCATCCGTCGCAGATTTATCAATTCTTTGGTGAGGGCATCCTCCTTGGAATAGTGCTATGGATATATTCCAGTAAACCCCGCAGAGTAGGGCAGGTCTCTGGTCTCTTTTTATTAGGCTATGGCTTATGTCGTTTTCTAGCTGAATTTGCTCGGGAGCCAGATGCCTTCCTAGGGCTCTTAGGCCTTGGTTTATCCATGGGGCAGTGGCTGTGTGTACCGATGATTTTTTTTGGAATTTACCTTATAGTGAGGGGAAATACGAAAAACAGCAGTCATTAGTAGTTAAAAAAGCATATTTTGGTCTTTTGCGCTTCATTTTCAAAACTGCGCAAAACTGGACCAGACCAAGCATCATTTTTTAATTTTTTGCTGAGTTTCATGCTGTTTTCACCTCACCCGAAAGATTCTCATGCTGGAAAAGCTAGCAAAAGCCCGTAACTTGTCTAAAGCAAATAATGCTGTCAAACGCTTGAATTCTGAGCGAGGCGAATCCAATGCAGTGAGCATGGCTGATGAGGTGGTGAATAACTACCGCAAATTAAGCAAGGATCAACATGTCCAGTTCTTTAACTACTTATTTGAAAAGTTAAACCCAGACTCAGATGCAGTTATGAAGGCCGCTCAAAATTATGTTGCCGAAACAAGTGCGCGGAATTATGTCCGTCTGCAACGTGTAGTTGAATCTCCACGACAAGAATTATTCCGTCGCCTGAATCGCGCCAGTGAAGGTACGGCTGCAGTTGTAGAGATGCGCCGTGATCTTCTCCAAACCTTGGATAAGAAGCCAGACTTAACTGCAGTAGATTTTGATATGCGGCATCTCCTCTCATCTTGGTTTAATCCAGGGTTTTTGAAAATGCATCGTGTCGATTGGAAATCTCCTGCTGAAGTGCTTGAAAAGCTCATCAAACATGAGGCAGTGCATGCGATTGACGGTTGGGATGACTTGCGCCGCCGCTTACAGCCAGACCGCCGTTGCTTTGCATTCTTTCACCCACAATTACCGAATGAGCCTCTGATCTTTGTAGAGGTAGCTTTATTGAATGAGATTCCCTCAGTCATTACACCTTTGGTAGATAAGAAAGCTGAAACGGTTGATCAAGTCAATCAGTTCAAGGTGGCAGCCTTCTATTCCATTAGTAACTGCGAACCAGGCTTGCGCGGTGTTTCTATGGGGAACTTTTTAATTAAGCGCGTTGCTGTACAACTGAAGGCTGAGTTTCCTGGCTTAAAAACATTTGTCACCCTTTCACCCATTCCAGGGTTTATGGAATGGGTTGCCTCTGGCGCCACTTTTGGCGACACAGTTACACCAGATCGTTTTAAGCCTGCCATTAAGTTGGCGCGTGATCAAGCCTTAGCCCTGTTGGATTTAGCGACACGCTCATGGAGCGAGCGATTAAGTGCTGGTTGGCATCCTGATGAGGCGCCGCAAAAAGAAAAAGATGCTTTGCTTTGTTTGGCAAGTATTTATTTAGGCGTAGGTTCAGCTGCACGTCAAGGCAATCCCGTGGCAAAGTTTCATTTGGGCAATGGTGCCAAATTGCATCAAATTAACTGGGCGGGCGATCTTTCTCGCAAGGGTTTACGCCAATCAGCCGGTTTGATGGTGAATTATCTTTACGATTTAGGCAGTGTTGAAGAGAATCATGAGCGCTTTGCTAATGGAGAAATTGTGTATTCCAAGGCTGTAGGGCGCTTAATGCAGCCTTAATATCGAAATTTCAGCGTGGGGACGCTCTTAACGATGGTTTAGTA
>CAIMXN010000309.1 GCA_903845455.1 uncultured beta proteobacterium
GAAATCGTGAATGACCCGCAAGTATCTCCTCATTCTCCTGCTCTGCTTTATGACTGCTTCTGCGTTTGCACAGAGGGCAGGGTCTGGTGCTGACCAAATAGCCAGCATTGCTGGGACAATTGAAGGTTTGCCAACCGAGGGCGATATCTTCGGTTTGCCGGTCAATGTGCATGGTCAGACCACCTATATTAATCAGCGCTATAACAACTTTAATTCTCCTTATCAAGGTCAGAACAGCTTATCGGGCAATAAGTCCATGAGTTACACCTGGTCTGGCACCTTATTTTTCGGCGCACGCATTGCACCAGATACCGATATTTATTTCAATCCAGAAGTGGTTTCTGGTGTGCCGTTTTCAGGACTTACGGGTTTAGGTGGTCCAAACAACGGTGAGGCTACTCGCGCACAAGGAGCACAAGCGCATTTCTATTCTGCCCGTGCCTTTGTTCGCCAAACGATTAATCAAGAAGGCTCTAAAGTCGAACTTGAGAATGATGCAAACCAAATTACTCAATTCGTGAGCAGCAATCGTTTTGTCGTCACTGCTGGACAGTTCTCCACACTCGATATTTTTGATGACAGTAAATACGCCAAAGATCCCCGTGTACAGTTCATGAACTGGGGCAATATGACCTATCTCGCTTATGACTACGCCGCCGATGCGCGTGGTTACAGCTGGGGCTTAGCCGGTGAGTGGTATCGCGATAACTGGGTATTTAGGGCCTCTAGAATGCTTGCCCCTAAATCCCCAAATGGCCGAGACCTTAATTGGCAAATCTTCAATGCTTATGGTGATCAAATAGAAGTGGAGCGAGGTCACTTCATTGGTGGTTTACCAGGTAAGGTCAGCGTTCTTGGGTATCGCAACAGAATGGTGATGGCCCGCTATACCGATGCCACTAATTACATGATTGCTAATAGTGCGCAGGGTACACAAGCGATTGTCAATGTGCGCAACAGTGATCAAATTAAGATGGGTATTGGTATTAATGCTGAGCAAGCTTTAACTAAAGATCTTGGTGTTTACATGAGAGCCTTTAGCTCTGACGGTCATACCGAGACCATGGCTTTTGCTGAGGCCGATCAGTCACTGTCGATTGGTACTGGCATCAATGGTGAAAGCTGGGGTCGACCAAGAGACACCATTGGTGTCTCAGCGATGCTCAATGGCATATCTGCCAATCGCAGGGCATATCTGCAGGCAGGTGGTATCTCTAACTTCATTGGTGATACACCTTACCCCTATGTTTCAGGCCAATACTTGAGCTATAAACCCGAACAAATTACCGAGCTGTATTACAACGCTTTAGTGATTCAGAATGTCTTGCTTGGGCTTAACTATCAGCATATTAATAACCCTGCCTATAACTCGGCTAGGGGCCCAGTCAATGTTCTTTCCTTTCGCATACATGCTGGGTTTTAAAGATTGATGAACTGTCTAGCTCATTATTATCTTTAGAATCAATAAGATAAGGTTTATCAAATAATCTACTTTTAGGGTTTCTACCCTATAATCCGTAAAACCCCTTAGAAAGCCTTATTTGGGGCCAGAAAAACAGTAGCAGTATTGATATTTAGAGGCAGCCGAATTTGATTCACGGCCAATTACAAACTGTCGTAGCAAGTCCATTCAAGCGTATCGCTTGTGGCATCTGCGTCACTACTTTTTTTGTCACTGCCGTATTTGCACAATCAGCTCCTGCCAGTGTCACAGTACAGACTGGTGATGCAGATACCGCATTGAGTACGCCACCGACTGTTGATACTCAAAGCACGCCATCAAAAGCCGCAGAACTCTTTGCCCCAGTAACGCAGGCAAATACGCCCAAGATTTATACCAAGAGTGCGCCATCGGGTCCAAGCGAGATGGATTTGCGTCAGCTCTGGTCTGAACTCAAACTCAATAATCCACAATTATCTTCTTTACGCGAAGCATACTTGTCTGCCAAGGCAACCGTACCGCAAATTGCCGCACCAGCAAATCCACAAATTGGTTTAGTGTGGTCAGGCATGCCAGTCAATTCTCCATTTGCTTTGGGTGGAGCCAATGCACCGAATGCAGCAAATCCTGGTGGCGGCGGTATTAGTAGCAATAACTCAGTCTCGATTGCTCAACCCTTTCAGTTTCCCGGTAAGAAGAGCTTGGCAGCTAGTATTGCTGACACTAATGCCGAAGCCTTGCTGGCGCAAAGTGAATCTAGCTACTTACAGTTAGGTGCTCAGCTTTCTACCTTGTACTACAGCACCTTAGCCTCACAAAAGCAGTTGCAGGTTCTCAAAGAATCCGTAGTTCGTCTCGAGATGATTAAGAACGTCGCTAAGGCGCGTTATTCAAATAATGCCGCGGCCTATGTTGAATATCTCAATGCCCAAGTTGCCCAGAGTGCTGCGCAAGCGGATCAATTTAATTTAGAGCGTCAACTGCAAGTGGGCTTAAACAACATCAATACATTGGTAGGTCGTCACTCGCGTGAGAAATTAATCTTGCGGGGTGATGCGCGGCGTGCCATGACCGGTGTCCCTACTTTAGTAGAGCTCGAAGATTATGCAGAGAGTAGTCACCCAGCGCTCAAGAGTTCTGCCTTGCAATTGGAAGCGGCTCGCAAAGGCGTGGATCTTGCCAAGAAAGCCTACTTACCAGATTTCCAGGTGATCGGTTCTTCTTACACACCACGCGGACCATTTTCTGCGAACAATGGGGCGTTGTTTTATCAGCTTGAATTAGACCTGGTGATTCCACTGTATTTCTTCACCAAAGAAAAGTATGGCGTGGAGCAGGCGCAGCGTAATGCAGCAGCAGCAGAGGCAGGTGACATCTCCAACCGCCAGCAAATCGTTTTGGCAGTCAATTCTGCCTATGCAGGCTATGAGCAGGCTAAAAACCAAACCCAGTTCTTAAAAGAGCGCCAGGTACCCCAGGCAGACGCTGCCTATAGGGTTGGCTTAATCCAATATTCCAATAATGGTCAAGGATTTAACGATTTGTTGACGGCTCAGACACAATTGCGTAGTTTAGAGATTCAATTGGCCTTGGCTGAGGCCAATTTATTGCAAGCACAAGCAGTCTTGCTGGTGACATCCGGCAAAGAACCTTTTTAAGGAGCAGTTTTGAAAGACAAAATTCTTTCGTACTTCAAGCAAGCATTCGAAAAGGCTAGACCCCATTTCGATAAGGCTATGCATTTCTTAGGCCATCGTTCGGAGCTCCTGTTTGCCAGCTGTGCTGGTTTGTATTGGAATCTCAGCCCAGAAAATCGTTATCGCGTTCGTTTGGCCGCTGTGGCATTTACTATTTTGTCTATTGGTTTTGTAGTTGGTCGCATCACTGATGTTGATCGTGATGTCAAAATTGAAGCTTCCCAAAAGTCACTCAAAGTTGAGGACACCGGCATTCTAGAGTTAAAACTTCCGGGCATAAAACTGAATTCTAATATTTATGTTTTTCAGGTTGCAGAAAAAGCTCAGGTACCAGTAGAAATTAAAGTACCAGGCCGCCTTGCTTTCAATGCAGAAAAATCTAAAGTCTTATCTGCCCGTGCTCCAGGAAGAGTAGAGCGGATCGATGCCTTTGATGGTACGAAAGTCGAGATTGGCTCACCCATCGTTGAGCTCTATAGCCCCGAGTTTTTATCTGCCCAGCAGGAGTATTTGCTTTCTTCTAAGACGGCAAAAGTCCTAGAGGGTAATAAGAGTATGGGTGATTTATTGGGTGATGCCAAGATTACTCAAGAGGCAGCAGCTAACCGCATGAGAAATCTTGGCGCTGGCGATGGTGATATTAAGAGTCTTGAAGCTACTGGTAAGACACAAACTAATCTGATCATGCGCTCGCCACTGAAAGGTGTAGTGGTTAAGAGAAGCGTTGAGCCTGGCTCGGTAGTGAATTCTGGTGATGTGATTGCAACCTTGGCTGATCCAAGGGCCCTGTGGTTTTTGGGCAATGTGTTTGAGCAAGATTTACGTTTAATTAGCCCCGGTCAAAAATTGGTGCTGCGTACTGAGGCTTATCCCAACAAAGCGTTTGTTGCGTATGCTAACTACATTGCACCAACGATTGATCCACAAACTCGTGCACTCTTAATTCGTTGTGATGTCGAGAATGCAGACGGCCTACTGCGCCCTGATATGTATGTGTCAGCAAAATTAACGACAGGCACTGCTGAGGCGATTGTGTTGCCACAGTCGGCCATTGTGCGCGTGCGTGAGATACGTTTTGTCATCATTAAAATAGATGAGGAAACGTTCCGCCGCTTGCCTGTTAAAGGCTACGATATAGACGGTAGTTCTTTTGCAGTCACTGATGGTGTTGCTCCAGGTGCCCAAGTATTAACTGCCGGCGCTGTTTTGTTGAACGATCGTTTTGCAAAACAGGAGGACTAAGTGAGTCTTTTCACCACCTTTATTCGTGGGGTAGTCGAAAAGCGTGTCCTGGTTATTTTTGCCTCGATAGTATTGCTTGGCTTAGGAGTATTCAGTCTCAGCAAGTTACCGATTCAGCCTTATCCTGGTGTAGCGCCTTTAACCATTCAGGCGATTTCACAATGGCCAGGAAGAAGTACGACTGAAGTAGAGCAGCAGGTCACCATTCCGGTAGAAAATGCTTTAGCTGGTATTCCTGGCTTGCACGCATTTCGCTCGGTGTCATTATTTGGCTTATCTGTAGTTACCCTGAAGTTCAATGACACGACCGACCCTTTTAAAGCGCGTCAAACGTTTATTGCCAATTTATCGAATGTCAATTTTCCAGCGGGAGTTAGCTCCAGTATTAGCCCAGATTCGGATGCTACTGGTGAGATCATGCGCTATGAGGTGCGTTCTGACTATGCTTCTTCGGGACGATTGAAGACTTTACAGAACTATGAAATCTATAAAGAATTAAAGCAGACGCCAGGCGTGGCTGACGTTTCTTCATTTGGCGGCAAGGTTCGCCAGTACCAAGTGATTGTTAGTCCAGAAAGTCTGCAATCAAAAGGCGTTTCAATCAACCAGCTAATAGCTGCATTGACCAATGCCAATAGCAATACAGGCGGTGGACTATTGCCTAGCGGAGAACAGCAGTTCGTTGTTCGTGGCGTTGGCTTGCTCAGGAATATTGACGACATTAAAAAAGTAGTAGTTACGATCAATAATGGTGTGCCAATTCGGATTGGCGATGTTGCTAAGGTAGTCGTTGGTAATGCACCACGTTTGGGGATGTTCCAGTTCAATGACAATCCCGACTCGGTTGAAGGCATTGTCTATTTGCGTCGTGGCGAGAATGCCACTGAAGTCTTGGCGCGCGTTAGAGCTACAGTAGCAAACATTAATCGCCAGGTCTTACCACCCGGTATTGAGGTCAAGCCTTTCTACGATCGCCAGGTATTACTCGATATCACGGTGGGCACGGTTAAGCACACGCTGTTCTTTGGGATCTCACTGGTTTTAGCGGTACTGTTTTTCTTCTTAGGCAACTTACGCGCTGCTGCAGTAGTTGCCGCTGTCATTCCATTGGCCTTATGCGTTTCGTTTATTCAGATGCACATTTGGAGTGTGCCTGCGAACTTAATTTCATTAGGCGCGATTGACTTTGGTGTGATTGTGGACTCCGCGGTGATTTTGACGGAGAACGTCATGCGCCATTTGGAAGAGGGTGGCAAACGCCTGAACCAAAGTATTATTTTGGCGTCAAGCGAAGTGCAACGCGCCATGATTTACTCCACCGGCATCATTATTGTTGCCTACTCACCCCTGTTCTTTATGGGTGGCGTGGAAGGTATCATCTTCAAACCAATGGCCTTCACCATGGGCTTTGCCTTAATCGCTGCCATGGTATTGAGCCTAACTTTCTTGCCGGCAATGATTTCTTTAGTCTTTGGTGAGAACTTGAGCCATAAACCGCCTGGGTTTATTACCAAACTACTCAATGCTTATAAGCCACTCTTAAGACGTTGGATGGATCGCCCACTGACCGTTGTATCAGTAGCAGTGTTTGTTTTGGGGCTTACTTTATTAAGTGTGACGCGTTTAGGTACGGCATTCTTGCCAACCCTAGAAGAGAACAATATTTGGTTGCGAGTCACACTGCCCAATACGGTGGATTTGGATTATTCCGTGAAGATTGCCAATCAATTGCGCGCAACCTTTATGCGTCAACCAGAGATTGATAAGGTTGCCGGACAGATTGGTCGTCCCGATGATGGTACAGATTCAACGGGGGTATTTAACCAAGAGTACGGTCTGTATTTGAAGTCTCCCGACATGATGCCTCCTGGCACCAGCAAGAAAGAGTTGATCTCTAATCTTGAGGCAGAGCTTGATAAGATTCCTGGTATCACCTATAGCTTCTCTCAGTACATTCAAGATAACGTGAATGAAGCGCTTTCTGGCGTTAAAGGTGAGAACTCCGTCAAAATTTATGGCTCCGATCTAAATGTCTTGGATCAAAAGGCACATGAAGTGATTGATCAGCTGAAAAAAGTTCGTGGTGTTGCCGATGAAGGCATTCTGAAAGAGTTGGGTCAACCGACATTGAATATTCAGATTGATCGTGACCGTGCAGCCCGCTATGGCATCAATGTGAATGACATCCAAACTGTGGTCGCAAACGCCATCGGTGGCGCAGCTGTGACTAACTTGCTCGAGGATGAGAAGACCTTCGGCATTGCCATTCGCTTAAATGAAGGCAGTCGTAACGATGTTTCAGATATTTCTCATTTATTAGTGGATGCCCCTGGTGGTGCAAGCATTCCGCTCTCAATGGTGGCAACGGTTCAACTGTCGGATGGTCCTTTCTTTATTTACCGTGAAGCTGGTAAGCGTTATATCGCGGTTAAATTTAGCGTACGGAACCGCGACTTAGGTAGTGCCGTAGAGGACGCCCAGTTCTTAGTAGAGCAGAACATCACCTTGCCACCAAACTATTCGATTAGCTGGGATGGTCAGTTCAATCAAATGAAACAAGCGCAGAAGAAATTGATGCTGATCGTACCTTTGGCATTGATGGGGATCTTCCTCTTGCTGGTGAGTGCTTTTGGTAATTTCCGCGATGCCTTCATTGTGATGATCAACGTGCCATTTGCTGCCATTGGTGGCGTGATCGCCTTGCACCTAGCTGGGGAGACTTTGAGTATTTCCGCTTTCTTTGGGTTCTTATCCTTATTTGGTATCGCCATTCAGGACGGGGTGATTTTGATCTCCTTTATCAATAAGACAGCCGCAGCTGAGGATGGTGCGATGAAAGATGTCATGGTGGAGGGTGCCTCTTTGAGGGTCCGCCCTGTATTGATGACGGCGATGTTGTCAGGCCTAGGTCTATTGCCTGCGGCACTCTCGCACTCGATTGGTTCAGAGGCGCAGCGTCCACTGGCATTAGTGATTGTGGGTGGCATGGTAACTACAACCATTCTGACGCTCTTGGTCTTGCCAGTGATCTATGGCTGGTTTAGAGGCCGTGCATTACCCCAAGTAGTTAATAGCGAAGTATGAGTATCCCAAGCCAACCGCATATTCTGATTTCGAATGACGATGGTTACTTAGCGCCAGGATTATTAGCCTTAGTCAATGCCATTCGTCCACTGGGACGTGTCACCGTGATTGCTCCCGAGCAAAACCATAGTGGTGCTTCGAATTCATTAACACTATCTCGGCCCCTCTCGATTCATCGGGTGGCGGGTGGTGAGCGTGATGGCTTTATTTTCATTAATGGCACACCAACCGATTGTGTGCACGTTGCCATGACAGGTTTTTTAGATGCCAAACCAGATCTCGTGATCTCCGGTATTAATCAGGGTGAGAACATGGGTGAAGATGTGCTGTACTCAGGAACCGTTGCCGCTGCTGTAGAAGGGGTGATGTTTGGTGTTCCTGGCATTGCCTTTTCTCAAATCGATCGGGGCTGGGCTCGCATTGATGATGCTGCTAAAGCTGCCCACGACGTTGTCGCGCAAATGCTGGTTTCCCATTTGGCGCAAGATAATGGCAGCACTGCGCCATTGCTTAACGTCAATATTCCAAATCGCCCTTATGCGGATTTATATCGCTGGAGAGTAACCAGGTTAGGCAATCGTCATCATTCACAGCCGGTAGTTTTACAAAAGACCCCGCGGGGTGATGACATTTATTGGATTGGTGCAGCAGGCGATGCCAAGGATAGTTCTGCAGGTACCGACTTTCATGCGGTTGATGAAGGCTGCATTTCAATTACCCCAATGCAATTGGATTTAACCCATCACGCGCGTTTAGCAGCGATGTGTACCAATGGTTGGGATCGCGGTTGAAGCCAGCTACCGAGAGATTTGCCGGCCATCGCCAAGCATTAGCAGCCAAAGTGCATGCTGCGGGCGTCAAGCATGTTAAGACTTTAGAA
>CAIMXN010000310.1 GCA_903845455.1 uncultured beta proteobacterium
AAAGCAGTAGCGATTCCGACTGAGTTCCAGTCAAGATCGCTGGCAATCGCACTTCGAGCGATCATTACGCTTAGTGGAGTCAATATACCAATGGCAAAACCAGCGCCAATAAACTTTTTGAGTTTTAGCGCCGCACTGCGAAGGTGTGCTCGTGATTGTGGATGCTCTTTTATCATTTGAAATGCCTTGGCAGCAAGCCAAATGCAAAAAAACAGACCCGAGATGACTGAAGCCAATAAGGTAATTTGTATAAGATTAGGCAGCATGAGTGCGCTGCCAATGAATAAGGTGAGCAATACCGGCAGACTACTTGCGATCATGATCAAGAGCGCTTTAAAGTGCTGCTCTTTACCTAATAAGTATGCACTCATTTGAATGGCAACCGTACTTAACCAACCTCCCAGGGCGGCAATGATTAATGCTTGATAGTACATCGCTGGCAACTGTGCCCAGTGGGCGATATCTTGATGAAAGATCAATGCGAGCAAAAATAAGGGAAGGGTAATCAATAGACCCAATATGCCACTAGCAATCAATAAAAACCGTTGCATAAGGGGATCTGTTCGCGCCGTGAGAATGGTCAGACCAATGCCAATTCCAGCCCCCACTGGCGCTCCAATCAGATCTGCCAGGGTTTGAAATTGGGCCCATTGCCCCACTAAAGATAAGCCCTCACTATGCATCCATAGTTTATCGAGAATCGATCGGTACAGTGGACCCCAGCTAGCAAGACAGATGATGATTAGTCCATAGCGAATATTTTTTGTATTCAATATTTCAATATCCTCTAAAATTACACTAATACACTTTAAATTTTATGAACATGATCTATATTCTCATATCCGTCTTAATCGTCTTAATCCTACTAGCCCGTTTCCCCTTCAGAAATTGGTTTGAAATTCGTAAATTTAAAAAGCTAGAGGAAAAGTGGACCAAACGATTAAATGGCTTAGCAAGTAAGGTTCAATACTGTTTAGAGCATCAGCAAGATGGTAAGGTCATCTGCTACTATTGTAAATTTGACCGACAAAGACCCTATCAGTTGGCAGTGGTACCTCATGAGCCCCAATTTGGCTTTATCTCCAATAAGATAGCTGGCGAATCTGATTTCACAGTCTATTCTTGTGCTCGATGTGGAACCGAGCTTTATGGAGAGGTAATTAAAAAAAGTAAATAGAGGCCAGAAGGGCTTTATTAAGCATTTCCTTCTGATGATCCTAGTCAACCTTAACCCCATATTGAGCTCGCTAAATCAAAGAGGGTTTAGCGCCTAAAGTCCATTGAGAGAATGTTCTTAAAGAGCCGATGGCTTTTTATAAGCAGGCAGTTTTAAAAATAGCTCCTGAATTAATGCAGGGATGATTAATGCAAGATTATTGTATCGGCGCTTAATCCATTTTTCTATTTCTATTTCTATTTCTATTTAAATTAATGTCTATTGGCTCCCGATTTTGTAGGATTTCTATAGAAACTGCTGCTTGTGAAATAAACGCCTCAAGCAAGTCACCAGCGGCTGCAATATCTTCAAATTTATTTGTTATACCTACAGAGCTCGAATGACTAATGCGCATTTTTTACATTTTTATAAAATCACTCCTGTTTTGTTTGGGGAATTTTCTTGTCCCAGTGAAATTTAACCCCTTTTTATTTTATATGGGGGGTAATGAGCATTTATTGAGGGGATTTTGGGGTAAATTCAAATGCTGATTATCAAAGCAATTCCTTATGCATTCATTTGAAAAACGGGTAAACTTAATCACAATACAGGGTTTACACTTTAATCTACTTACCTCATTAGCGTCCTTATTATGTCCTATTTAAAGATACATTCTTTGATTTTGCTCCTATCTTTTATCGGCTTCAGCACGCTTGCGCCATCTGCCTCAGCCCAAATTTTTGGCAATAAAAGCAGTGGATCAGACGTTCAAAAATCAGTAGATGCCTTAACTGCTGCCATGATGGATCTTCAGCGTCAGTTTGAGCAGGTGAAGGCAGAAAAGGCACAATTGCGTGGAGAGCTCGAGTCTTTACAAAAACAATCAGAAGACTTGGTGAATACGCAAAAGTTGTATTTTAAAGATGTCGATACTCGCTTGGCTAAGGTAGAGCCACAAAAAGTAGAAATTGAGGGAGTAACAGGGGAGCTTATTCCCGGTGAAAAATTAGCCTATGACACAGCGTTAAAGTCTTTTCAAGAGGGGCAGTTTGACAAAGCTGAAACACAATTTGCGGCATTTATACAAAAATATCCTACAAGCCCTTATTTGCCTGTAGCCATGTATTGGTTGGGAAATGCAAAATATGCATTAAAGGATTACAGCGGTGCTACGGTTCAATTTGAAAAATTGATTGCCCAATTTCCCAATCATCAAAGGGTGCCCGGCGCCATGCTGATGATGGCCAACTGCCAGCTTGAGAGCGGCAATAAATTAGTTGCCAATCTCCTCTTGACCAATATAGTAACTAAATATCCCAGTTCTCCCGCGGCATCTGAAGCCAAAGTGTTATTGGGGATTACTCCCCCCGCCACTATTGCTACAGCTGTTGAAAAACCACTCGTTGAGGTGACCGATGGGTGCCCGGCGCCAGATACCAGTATTGCTATCTTTAAACCTACCGCACCAACCAAAGCTGGCGATTTTGTATATGTAGTGAGTAAAAATAAACAAGTGCTTTGCGTAAAAGATAGTACTGGCAAGATTGATCGGAAAGTTTTAGATGAGGCTGTCTTGCCAGCGGCTACGGCCACATCATTTTATGGCAAGCCTCCATTTTTAGTGTTGAGTAACGGGTTGGAGCAGCTTGATCTCTTTTTTCAGGGACAAAAGATACCTGTTCAAAGCCAGGGCTCTAAAACGATTCAATTAGATCAGGCTGCACTTCCATAGTTTGGAAATAATGAACTGACTTGATTTTTAGTACCACCCCAAAAGAGAGGATTTTTGATAATCTCTCACCTCAAAGGAGTGCTAAATATGGCAAAAGGTCAGCGTCTTAAACCCGAGCAAATCGTGACCTTATTGCGTCAAATCGATGTTCTTACAACGAATGGCAAAACCCTAGCCCAGGCTTGTAAAGAAGTGGGCACGGTAGAGCAAAGCTACTATCGTTGGCGCAAGATCTATGGTGGTATGAAAGTCGATCAGGTACGTAAGTACAAAGATCTGGAGCTGGAAAATACCCGGCTTAAGAAGCTCGTAGCGGACTTATCGCTACGAGAAGTCATGCTCAAGGAAGTCATTAAGGGAAACTTCT
>CAIMXN010000311.1 GCA_903845455.1 uncultured beta proteobacterium
CCCTCAATTAAGATCCCGCCCAATTTAGCATTGTTGAATAAGAGATCGTTGGGCCATTTGAGGCGCAAACCTTGTTCATAGAGGGTTGATTCACTCATTCCAAGTGCAGTGGCAATCCCTGAAATGACGGCTAAACCGACTAATAGACTCAGTCCAGAGAGTTCCACTAGGCTTCTCTGAAATGGGTAGGCCAAAGAGAAACAAAGAGAATCTGTGGGGTTTGCTAGCCATGATCTGCCAGCCCTGCCTTTGCCAGAAGTCTGGTTTTGGGCAATACGGGCAACTGGGTCTATGAGTTCGCCAGCACGCCAGCGCCCCAAAAGATCGTCATTGGTCGATTTCGTCTCAGCTACGCGTTCAAGGATGCAATTCCAACTCATTTCGCCATTGTAGAAAGGTCTGACCTAGAATTGTGGAATGCATTACGAAGATCAACGCCCCCATAAGTTCAATTGGCCTCTCCAAGCTATGCCTTTAGCTAGGGTATCGAGCCTCAGTTATGCCCTATTGATTATTTATGTCAGCTTAAATCCCTTTGATTTTGACTTTAATAACGGGATAAGTGCTGGGGCTTGGTTGGATGCACCCTTACCTCGTTTTATTACCCTATTTGATGTTGCTGTAAATATTTTGGCCTACATCCCGCTGGGGTTCTTGCTAGTTTTTGCTACTTACCCACGTTGGCGCAATTTTGTTGCGCTGGGTATTGCATTTATATTTAGTGCGGTTTTGGCTTTTAGTGTTGAGAGTTTACAAACTTGGTTGCCAACCCGTATACCTAGTCAAATGGATTGGTGGGCTAATGTATTAGGTGGAATCCTAGGGGGATTATTGGCGATTCCTTTGGGTCCCCAGTGGTTATCGGGTAGCGCTCTACGCAAGCGATTTGATGGCTGGTTTGGCTTGAACTGGGTTGCGTGCGGACTCTTTTTACTATTTCCGTGGTCACAAATCTATCCGCAAAGCTCATGGTTGGGTGCAGGGGTATGGGGCCATGCGATTTTTGGCTCGATTGACTGGGGTACCACTGTGATTAATCAAGTGTTTCAGGAAACTGTGATTACTGCGCTATGTTGGCTGGGTGCTGCCTTATTGCTTTCTTTAGGGATGCGGGCGAAAGCGCCGCAATGGCATATATTGATTGGCTTACTCTGTAGCACTGTTCTAATCAAGACGCTGTTTACGGCTTTACAGTTTGGCCTTGAATTTAGTTTGCTATGGCTAACGACTGGTGCGATCTGGGGAATGATCATTGCTAGCGTAATACTGTATTGGACCTTAAAACTATCTAGTGCCATCAAGTTTTGGGTAGCCTTATTTTGTCTGCTTACTGCCACCGCCGCGATTAATTTTTTACCTGATAATCCTTACTTCATTCTGATTTTGCGGCACTGGTACCAAGGCAGACTTTTGCACTTTAATGAGCTGATGCAGTGGGTGTCAGTGGCATGGTTGCCATTGGCTATATTCTGGGCTATTCGAAATAAGTGTGTACTTAAACTTTAACATTGGACAATCTGATTTTATGAGCTTTCAACACCACCTATTTTTTTGTTTAAATCAACGTAAGAATGGTGAGGAGTGTTGTGATCAACACAATGCCTTCGCACTTTTTGAGTATGCAAAAAATCGTGTGAAGGAGCTAGGGCTTGCGGGAGCTGGAAAAGTTCGCGTGAACAAGTCTGGCTGTTTAGACCGCTGCGCAGAAGGGCCTGTAATGGTCGTCTATCCAGCCGGGATTTGGTATACATTGGTTGATACTGAAGATGTGGAGGAAATTATCCAGTCTCACTTGATAATGGGGCGCCCGGTTGAGCGTTTGCAGTTAGCTTAGTTGACTTCAGAAAGATAGTGACATGAATGGTCGTACAAAAGTAATTCATATTGAAGGGGTGATTGGCCCAATCGAAGTATCCATTGATTTTCCTGATGAGTTAAAAAATGATCCTCACTTTGCAGTACGTGGGTTAGCTTTGGTGGCTCACCCACATCCCTTGATGGGTGGCACCATGGACAATAAGGTCGCCCAAACAATGGCGCGGTCTTTTAATCAGTTGGGCTATGTTAGCGTCCGCCCTAATTTTCGTGGAGTTGGCGGTAGTGTAGGCGTGCATGATGATGGTGTTGGTGAGTTGGATGATTTGCTGCACATCACTGATTGGATGCGCACCCCTTCAAGCTGGATGAGCTTTGAATTTACCCAGCAACAAAATTGGGTAAGCTCCGCTAACACCTTGCCCTTAGTAGTTTCAGGTTTTTCATTTGGTAGTTTTGTTGGTAGTCATTTAGTTCAGAAGCTTGCCGAGTTAGGCAGACCCGCCGAGCGTTTAGTCATGATTGGTAGCGCTGCTGGTAAATGGGAATTGGCTCCAGTGCCTGCAGATACGATTTTGATTCACGGCGAGCTTGATGAAACCATCACCCTAGGGGCTGTATTAGATTGGGCACGCCCACAAGAGTTGACTGTGCAAGTGGTTCCTGGGGCTGACCATTTTTTTCATCGTAGGCTACATTGCATCCGCAACATCATTACTGGTGCTTGGTTAGGTATGCCTGATCAGCGGGATTAATCAGAAAACATGGCCGAAGAAAAATCTCTCATTGAATACCCATCTCTTTTTCCTATTAAGGTCATGGGAAAAGCGACGCCAGAATATTTGCCAGCGATTGTGCATATTGCGAAACAATTTGATCCCATTTTTGATGAGAGTAAGGTTGAGCAAAGATCATCTAAAGATGGTAATTACCTCGGAATTACTTTGCCAATTAATGCAACCAGTCGAGAGCAGTTAGATGAGTTATACAGAACCCTATCTACGCATCCGTTAGTCAGTATGGTTCTTTAATATACATTTGATGCCAATCTTAGTTAAGCATCTTGGATTAGTGGATTACCAATCCACCTATGTAGCAATGCAGAAATTTACCAAGCAGCGTTCGAGCGATACACCAGATGAAATTTGGGTCTTGGAACATCCCCCCGTGTTTACTTTAGGTCTAGCGGGAGACGCTAGCAATTTACATTCGCCTAGTAATCACATTCCTTTAGTACAAGTAGATCGGGGTGGTGAGATTACCTATCACGGCCCTGGGCAGATTGTGGTCTATCTATTGCTGGACCTAAAGCGCCTTGGTATTTTTGTGAAAGAGTTGGTTTCCCGTATCGAGCAGGCTCTCATCGACACTCTTGATGACTGTGGCCTAAAGGCGGAAAGACAGGTGGGAGCCCCTGGCATTTATGTTTCACTTCAGGATGGCATTCCAGCTGAATTCCTCGGTGCAAAGGTAGCTGCCCTAGGTTTAAAGGTCTCTAGAAGCTGTTCTTATCATGGCCTAGCCCTAAACGTAGCTACGGATCTTGAGGCCTTTGGCCGCATCCACCCTTGTGGATATGAGGGATTAAGGACGGTTGATATGCAAACCCTTGGGATCAAGGACAATATGGGAATTATTAGACAAAAGCTTTTAGGGCATTTGCAAAAGCAATTAAGTTCACCATGACAATCGATAAGACAACTAACGAGAGCAATTCTGCTGCCAGGCAGGATATCAATTACGATGCCACTCGTAAGCAGAAGTCTGGCGAGAAGACTGCGCGCATCCCCATCAAGATTATTCCACTGGCAGAAGTTCTCAAAAAACCAGATTGGATCCGAGTTAAAGCTGCCTCGGGAAATTCTCGTTTTTCTGAGATCAAAAAGATTTTGCGTGAAAACGAATTAGTGACTGTTTGTGAAGAGGCAAGTTGTCCCAATATTGGTGAGTGCTTTGGTAAAGGCACTGCTACTTTTATGATCATGGGTGATAAGTGCACGCGTCGCTGTCCATTTTGCGACGTAGGGCATGGTAGACCTGATCCGCTTGATCAAAAAGAGCCAGGCAATCTGGCCCGAACAATTGCCGCTCTGAAATTAAATTATGTTGTGATCACGAGTGTGGATCGTGATGATCTGCGTGATGGTGGGGCGATGCACTTTGTAGATTGCATCTCTCAATCGAGAGCTGTATCTCCTAATACCCGAATTGAAGTCCTGGTACCAGATTTTCGGGGTCGCCTAGATAAAGCGTTGGATATTTTTTCTGAGCATGCACCGAATGGCTTGCCAGATGTCATGAATCATAATCTTGAGACGGTCCCACGTCTTTATAAACAAGCACGACCCGGTGCAGAATATGGGCACTCATTAAAATTGCTTAAAGACTTTAAAGAGCGCTTTCCCCATATCCCTACTAAGAGTGGCCTGATGGTGGGCTTGGGAGAAACTGATGAAGAGATCTTGGAAGTGATGCGTGATATGCGTCTGCATAAGATAGACATGCTCACTATAGGGCAATACCTTGCTCCATCTGGACATCATTTACCCGTGCAGCGTTATGTTCACCCAGATGTGTTTAAACATTTTGAAGAAGAGGCTTACGCAATGGGCTTCTCACATGCTGCGGTTGGAGCCATGGTGCGATCAAGCTACCATGCTGATCAGCAGGCTCATGGGGCAGGTGTTGTTTAGAGCAGTATCTTTGAGGTGTTTGCTGCTCATTGCAACGGCCTTTCTGATTTGTGCCTGCAGTCCGAAACTCGATTGGCGTATGGTGCAATCTCCTCAGGAGGGCTATACCGCCTTATTTCCTGCTAAGCCAGATAAGATTGAGCGCAAAATTCCCTATCAAGCTCAAGAGCTGTTGCAAACGCTCGAGGCGGTAAAAATTGATGATGATATTTACTCTATTAGCTCTATTTATTTAAGTAAGCAACAAACTGAGTTGTTAGCAACATTGTTAGAGCAATTAAAAGGCAATCTTTTTCGCAATGCAGGCGTAGATCAGTTATCAGCACACAACTCAGATGGCCTGTATCAAACAGCCAATCATCAACGCATACCAACCAAAGATTATTTTTTGGAATTTAAGTCAGCCAGTACATCTCAGCAGGCTATGCGTGTTCGTTGGATCACAAAGCCTACCGTAAATGGTGGCACTTGGCTTTATCAAGTATCCATTTTGCATATAGGTCCAGTTCAACCTGATGTTAGAACCTTTTTCTCTGCAGAAGAGCGTGCTAACTTCTTTGATGAATTTCATCCGGATTAACGATGTCATCGCACTGGCGCTCCCGTCCTCATATTGCTATTGAGTTGCCGCTTAAGGCTAGGGCGGCTAGGAGAGTTTTTCTAAGCTTTGCTTGTGCTTATTTTGTTTCATATGCATTTCGGTCGATTAATGCCGTCATTGCGCCAGAGTTAATGAGTGATTTGCATCTGAGCAATACGCAACTAGGCTTTTTATCAGCTGCCTACTTTTTTGGTTTTGGCGCTACACAGATTCCAGTTGGTTTGGGTTTGGATCGCTTTGGTCCTCGACTGACAGAGATGATCTTAATGATGTTTGCAATTGCAGGTGCTTTGATTTTTTCTTGGGCAGATGGTTTTACTAGCCTAGTGATTGGCAGAGTATTGATTGGAGTGGGTGTTTCATCTTGCTTGATGGCATCATTTTCAGGTTTTCGCTATTGGTTTCCGTTAGAGAGGCAGGCCCAGTTAGCTTCAGGAATGCTGATCTTTGGTACCTCAGGCGCTTTAATTACCTCTTGGCCAGTACATGCTGTATTGCCTTATTTAGGCTGGCGTGGTGTTTTTATGGTGATGGCTATATTTACTGGTTTAGCTATTATCGCTTTGTATTTTGGTTTGCCAGTAAAGACCAAGATACCTAAATCAAGTTCTTTCAAAGAAGAAAAACAAAGTAGCGCTGTTAGTTTTTCATGGGCTAGCTACAAACCTATTTTAACAAATGCTTTTTTTTGGAGAATGTTCCCCATAGGCGCATTTTGTTACGGTGGGTTTATTGCGATTCAAACACTCTGGCTGGGGCCATGGCTCACGAGTGTGATGGGGTATTCATCCAATAGCGCTGCTCAAATAATATTTTGGTTCAATGGAGTTCTTTTGCTTGCCTATGTTTTCAATACTGCCTTGCTACCGAAGTTAGCAAGGCATGGCATTACTACTTTGCGTTACTTAAGTTGGATGGTGGCAGCGGCAATAATATTTCAGGCTTGCGCTTTTTATCTCCGCAACTCATGGGTTTTAGTCTGGTGGTTTTTGCTTGCAATAGCTTGCGCCTCTTATGTTCTTGCGCAAAGTTTAATCGTCACCAACTTTCCTCAATCGTTCTCTGGGCGCGTCAGCACTTCTTATAACCTGGCACTTTTTATAGGTGCTTTTTTAGTGCAATGGGGAATTGGCTATCTGGTGGATATCGGCATTGAGGCTGGTTGGTCGCGCGCCAGTGCGTTTGATTTAGCCTTAGGTATTTATTTAGTAGTGCAGGTGCTTGGATATCTTTGGTTTTTAATTGCGCCGAAATTTTTCCCCAGCATGGTAATTGCTGAAGACTAAAAATTAAATCATTAGAAAAATCTTAAGTAGTCGCTTTTTCGAGTACTACAACTTTTGCTTCAAGTGCTTCCAGTTTTTCTCTAGTCTTTGCAAGAACTTTAGATTGCACCTCAAATTCTTCCCGCGTCACTAAATCCATTTTCTGAAATCCTTGATTCATCATTGCCCGCACATTCTTTTCAATTTCTTGTGCTGGTGAATTTCGAATAGCATCGCCTACCTTGTTTTGCATATCACTGGCAATGCGTTGGATTTGCTCGAGGATTTCGCCTGGTTTTTGCATGATGTGATCAGTCCTGATAAGGTTAACGTTGCATAAAAGATACGCATTACATTTTAGTTTGAGTAGTCATTTTTACCCAAAAATACCCTTAAACCCCTGGTAATAAGGTAAATGCAGAATTTTGGTGCATTACTATGCACTTTTTTGGTGCTATAGCCTTAACAGAGTGCATCGGTTAGAAAGCCCAAATCACTAAACCTTGATGATCATTCCATGCATTAAGCATTTATCCCTTTTTTGATTACAACTAGTAAGGAGTTACACATGAAAGCATTACAAAAGACAGCAATCTCTGCAGCAGCAGTAGCTTTGTTGACGGGCCTCACATCAGTAGTAGCGTTTGCTGAAGAAGCAGCTGCTCCAGAAGTTAGCCCAGTTACTGCTAACGTCACTGTAGTGAATGACTATCGCTATCGTGGTGTCAGCCAATCAAATATGAAGCCAGCAATTCAAGGTGGTTTTGACTATGCTCATGAGAGTGGTCTCTATATCGGCAACTGGAACAGCTCAATTAGCTGGAACGGCGATCAAAACCCAGGCGTCACATCTCCGATTGAAATGGACTTCTACGGAGGCTTCAAGAAAGAATTGATCGGTGAAGGTTTTGCATCTGATATTGGTGTTTTGCAATACGCTTACCCAAGTCGTGGTGCCTACTCCTATCAAACATCCGCAGGCACTCAGGTAAATCCAAATACGACTGAGTTGTATGGAGCTCAGAACTTTACATTTGGCGCACTAACTGGTTTTGCTAAGCTATCTTACTCAGTTACCCCATTATTCGGTAATCCACATAGTTCTGGTTCTTACTATCCAGACTTAACCATGAACTACGACACAGGAGTTTGGGGCCTAGCACTTAATGCACACGTTGGCTACCAAAAAGTTGCAGGTCAGAAAATTGTGGCTGGCACTCCTTCATTGAACTACACCGATTGGAAGTTAGGGTTAACTAAGGACTTTGGAGGTGGCTTATCCTTGGCTGCTGCATATGTCGGTACCAATAGCTCCCATATTGGCAGCACTTATGCCTACTCAGGACCAGCGAATCAAGGCTCTAAGAATTTAGCTGGCTCAACAGGCATTGTCTCCCTTACCAAAACTTTCTAATTTCCACTCTGAACGGAGAAACATATGAAATTAATTACCGCAATCATCAAGCCCTTCAAGCTTGACGAAGTGCGCGAAGCTCTCTCGGAAGTGGGAGTTTCGGGCATTACCGTTACTGAAGTTAAAGGCTTTGGTCGTCAAAAAGGTCACACTGAGTTGTATCGCGGTGCTGAGTATGTGGTTGATTTTTTACCTAAAGTAAAAATTGAAGCTGCTGTTGACGATGGCATTTTGGAGCGTGCGATTGAAGCAATTGAAAAATCTGCA